>NC_014206.1:0-155000 GCF_000092445.1 Geobacillus sp. C56-T3
TATTATTGTGTTTTCACTATGGATAATTATGTGGATAAGATGAGTCTATCCACATTTTGTGGATAGATTGTGGATAGTTTTTTTCACAGCGCGTTAATAATGTTACCCACAGATGGTGGATTTTGTCGAAAAGCTTCTTTATTTCCTTAATATGCTTTTTCTACAAACTTATTTTTTTAAACAAACGATCATCCTCTGACTTAAGGGAGGGGCAACGGGTGGAAAATATCCATGATTTATGGGATCGCGTGCTCGCGGAGATTGAACAAAAAATCAGCAAGCCGAGCTTTGAAACTTGGCTCAAGTCAACAAAAGCCCACTCTTTACGAGGTGACACGCTCGTCATCGTAGCCCCGAACGAGTTTGCTAGAGATTGGCTTGATTCTCGCTACTCTCATTTGATTGCGGAAACGATCTACACCATCACGGGCGAAGAATTGGCCGTCAAGTTTATCATTCCGCCAAATCAGGATGATGAAGAACTAGAGTTCCAGTCATCGAAGAAAAAGCAACGGAAACCGTATGAAGAGACAAACGATTTCCCACAAAGCATGTTAAATCCGAAATACACGTTCGATACGTTTGTCATCGGATCCGGCAACCGGTTCGCCCATGCCGCTTCACTGGCGGTCGCTGAGGCTCCGGCCAAAGCATACAACCCCTTGTTTATCTATGGCGGCGTCGGACTTGGAAAAACACACTTAATGCACGCGATCGGCCATTACGTGATTGAACATAACCCATCGGCGAAAGTGGTCTATTTATCTTCAGAGAAGTTTACGAATGAGTTTATTAACGCCATCCGAGACAACCGCCCTGACGACTTTCGCAACAAGTACCGGAACGTTGACGTCCTACTGATCGATGATATTCAGTTTTTGGCCGGAAAAGAACAAACGCAAGAAGAATTTTTCCATACGTTTAATACGCTGCACGAGGAGAGCAAGCAAATCGTCATCTCAAGCGATCGACCGCCGAAAGAAATCCCAACACTCGAAGACCGCTTGCGTTCGCGCTTTGAGTGGGGGCTCATCACCGACATTACGCCGCCTGATTTGGAGACGCGGATCGCTATCCTCCGCAAAAAGGCGAAGGCGGAGGGGTTTGACATTCCAAACGAGGTAATGCTTTATATCGCCAATCAAATTGACTCGAACATCCGCGAGCTTGAGGGCGCTCTCATTCGCGTCGTCGCTTATTCGTCGCTCATCAACAAAGAGATCACCGCTGACTTGGCAGCAGAGGCATTGAAAGACATCATCCCGAGCGCAAAGCCGAAGGTAATCACGATTCAAGACATTCAGCGCGTTGTTGGACAGCATTTCAACATCAAGATGGAAGATTTTAAAGCGAAAAAGCGAACAAAATCGGTCGCGTTCCCTCGGCAAATTGCCATGTATCTCTCCCGCGAACTGACCGACTGTTCGTTGCCGAAAATCGGCGATGAATTTGGGGGACGCGATCATACAACCGTCATCCACGCCCATGAAAAAATATCAAAGCTTTTGCAAACCGATACGCAGCTGCAAAGGCATATACAAGAGATTCAAGAAAAGCTGAAGCAACTGTGAACAACTGTCTCGGTTTTATGCACAGCTTATCCACATGTGGACAGGCTGTGCTTGCTTCGCTTTTTTTGTTTATCCACATACTAACAAGCCATACGACTAGTACTACGGTTTTTGTTTTTATATTTTCATAATTTATTTCCGACGATCTAAAGAAACGGGGAGGAACAGCAACGTGAACATTTCCATTGACCGCGAAGCGTTGGCCAAGAGCGTCCAAGACGTGATGAAAGCCGTATCGACAAGAACGACGATTCCGATTTTGACCGGAATCAAACTAACAGCAACCGCCTTGGGAGTAACGCTGACCGGAAGCGATTCCGACATTTCAATTGAATCGTTTATTCCGCTTGAAAAAGAAGGCAAGTTGCTCGTTGATGTGAAAAGACCGGGGAGCATCGTACTGCAGGCGCGCTTTTTCTCTGAAATCGTGAAAAAACTGCCGCAACAAACGGTGGAAATCGAAACGGAAGACAACTTTTTGACGATCATCCGCTCGGGGCACTCAGAATTCCGCCTCAATGGGCTAAACGCCGACGAATATCCGCGCCTGCCGCAAATTGAAGAAGAAAACGTGTTTCAAATCCCGGCTGATTTATTGAAAACCGTGATTCGGCAAACGGTGTTCGCCGTTTCTACATCGGAAACGCGCCCAATCTTGACAGGTGTCAACTGGAAAGTTGAACATGGCGAGCTTGTCTGCACAGCGACCGACAGTCATCGCTTAGCCATGCGCAAAGTGAAAATTGAGTCGGAAAATGAAGTATCATACAACGTCGTCATCCCTGGAAAAAGTCTTAATGAGCTCAGCAAAATTTTGGATGACGGCAACCACCCGGTGGACATCGTCATGACAGCCAATCAAGTGCTATTTAAGGCCGAGCACCTTCTCTTCTTTTCCCGGCTGCTTGACGGCAACTATCCGGAGACGGCCCGCTTGATTCCAACAGAAAGCAAAACGACCATGATCGTCAATGCAAAAGAGTTTCTGCAGGCAATCGACCGAGCATCCTTGCTTGCTCGAGAAGGAAGGAACAACGTTGTGAAACTGACGACGCTTCCTGGAGGAATGCTCGAAATTTCTTCGATTTCTCCGGAGATCGGGAAAGTGACGGAGCAGCTGCAAACGGAGTCTCTTGAAGGGGAAGAGTTGAACATTTCGTTCAGCGCGAAATATATGATGGACGCGTTGCGGGCGCTTGATGGAACAGACATTCAAATCAGCTTCACTGGGGCCATGCGGCCGTTCCTGTTGCGCCCGCTTCATACCGATTCGATGCTTCAGCTCATTTTGCCGGTGAGAACATATTGACCCACCGCCCTCCTATTGGCGAAAACCATTCAGCTTCAAGGGCAAAAGCCGCCCGACAACGCTGCTTTTTCTCAAGTCCGATGAGAAGGCGGGCAACATCTATGCCCATCCTTCCCATCGGCTTTCTTTGCGAGTGGGCGGATTTTCCGGTAAAATAAAAGAATAGGCAGTTTGAAGGAAAGCGAGCGATGACACGGATGGAACAACGGGTGACGATTACAACGGAAACGATTACGCTGGGGCAGCTTTTGAAACTTGTGCGATTGATCGATACTGGCGGTGCGGCCAAATGGTTTTTGCAGGAACATCACGTGCTTGTCAATGGAGAACGGGAAAACCGGCGCGGGCGAAAGCTGAGAGACGGCGACCGGATCGACATTGAACCGTTTGGTACGTTCGTCGTCGTAAAAGCGGAGTAGGTGAAGGTTCGGTGTTTTTGACCAACTTAACGTTGACGAATTACCGGAATTATGAGTATGAAACGCTGAATTTCGGCGAGGGCGTGAACGTCATCTTAGGAGAAAATGCCCAAGGAAAGACGAACATGATGGAGGCCATTTATGTTTTGGCTATGGCGAAGTCGCACCGCACGTCCAACGATAAAGACCTTATCCGTTGGAATGAAGAGTATGCTAAAATAGAAGGAAGAGCGGAAAAACGAAGCGGGTCGTTAACGCTTGAGTTGCTTATTTCAAAAAAAGGAAAAAAAGCAAGATGTAACCATATTGAACAGCAACGGCTCAGCCAATACGTCGGCCATTTGAATGTCGTCATGTTCGCTCCCGAAGACTTGAATTTAGTCAAGGGAAGTCCGCAAGTGCGGCGCCGATTTGTCGATATGGAAATCGGGCAAGTGTCGCCTGTGTATATACATGATTTGAGCCAATACCAAAAGCTGCTGCAACAACGCAATCATTACTTAAAAATGATGCAGGCGCGCGAGCGGAGCGATGAGGCGGTTCTTGATGTGTTAACTGAGCAGCTTGTATTGCTGGCGGCCAAAATTACGCTGCGGCGCCGCCAGTTTTTGTCGCTGCTTGAGCAATGGGCGATGCCAATCCACTATGAAATCAGCCGCGGCGCCGAACAGCTTTGCATCCGATACGAACCGTCGGTCGACGTATCAGAAAAGGCGGAATTGTCGAGAATAGTAGAAGCATACAGTGAAACGTTCGCCGCCATGAGGGAACGGGAAGTTCTGCGGGGAACAACGTTGGTCGGCCCGCATCGCGATGACATCGCGTTTTTCGTGAATGGAAAAAACGTGCAAACTTTCGGTTCCCAGGGGCAACAACGTACAACCGCGCTAGCGGTCAAGCTGGCAGAACTTGAGCTCATCTTTTCCGAGTTAGGCGATTACCCCATTTTATTGCTGGATGATGTGTTATCAGAACTTGATGACTTTCGGCAAACCCACCTCCTTGATGCCATCCGGAAAAAAGTGCAAACTTTTGTCACAACAACAAGCATTGACGGCATTAAGCACGATATCATTCAAGAAGCGGCCATTTATCGAGTTCATTCTGGCTCGGTAACCGCTCCTTCTTGACCGCGAGACCGTTGAACGTTTGCAAAGAAAGCGTAGGTGATCAGGCATGACAATGGAACAACGGGTTGAGCAGACGTACGATGCAAGCCAAATCCAAGTGCTTGAAGGCCTTGAAGCGGTCCGCAAGCGCCCGGGGATGTACATCGGCTCGACGGGGCCGAAAGGACTGCACCATCTCGTTTGGGAAATCGTCGACAACAGCATCGACGAGGCGTTGGCGGGCTATTGCACAAACATCGATGTGACGATCGGCAAAGACAACAGCATCACCGTCGCCGACAACGGGCGTGGCATTCCGGTTGACATTCACGAGGCGACCGGGCGTCCCGCCGTCGAAGTCATTATGACCGTCCTTCATGCCGGTGGGAAATTTGGCGGAGGGGGCTATAAAGTGTCCGGCGGCTTGCACGGCGTTGGCGCTTCGGTCGTCAACGCCTTATCGGAATGGCTCGAAGTGTACGTCTATCGGGATGGAAAAATCCATTACCAGCGGTACGAGCGCGGAGAACCGTGCACCGACTTGCAAGTCATCGGCGAGACAGACCGGACCGGAACGACGACCCGTTTTAAGCCGGACCCGGAAATTTTCACTGAGACGACCGAATTTGACTATGAAACGCTGGCCACTCGGTTGCGTGAGCTCGCCTTTCTAAATCGCGGCTTAAAAATCACGCTGACGGACGAACGGGTTGACAGCCGAAAAAACGAATATGTTTACGAAGGCGGCATTCGTTCATACGTCCGTCATTTGAACCGAACACGAGAAGTGCTGCACGAAGAGCCAATTTATATCGCTGGCGAGCGTGACGGCATTGCCGTAGAAATCGCCTTGCAGTACAACGACGGCTATACGAGCAATATTTATTCGTTTGTCAACAACATTCATACGCATGAAGGCGGCACACATGAATCTGGCTTTAAAATGGCGCTGACGCGCATTATCAATGATTACGCTCGCAAGCAGCAAATTTTTAAAGAAAACGACGCGAATTTGACTGGCGAAGATGTGCGCGAAGGGCTGACGGCCATCGTGTCGATCAAGCATCCATCGCCGCAGTTTGAAGGGCAAACGAAAACGAAGCTCGGCAACAGCGATGCGCGCACGGTGACCGACGCTGTCTTTTCCGAACAATTTGAAACGTTTTTGCTTGAAAATCCGACGATTGCCCGAAAAATCGTCGAAAAAGGAATGATGGCGGCGCGGGCGCGGCTGGCGGCGAAAAAAGCGCGCGAACTGACGCGGCGCAAAAGTGCGCTTGAAATTTCCAATTTGCCGGGCAAACTGGCTGACTGTTCGTCAAGAGACCCGTCGATCAGCGAGCTGTACGTCGTCGAGGGCGATTCGGCCGGCGGCTCCGCGAAACAAGGGCGCGACCGCCATTTCCAAGCGATTTTGCCGCTGCGCGGGAAAATCCTTAACGTGGAAAAAGCGCGCTTGGACAAAATTTTGTCGAACAATGAGGTGCGGGCGATTATTACCGCCCTTGGCACGGGCATTGGCGAAGAGTTTGACATCTCAAAGGCGCGTTACCATAAGGTCATCATCATGACCGACGCCGATGTTGACGGGGCCCATATTCGTACGCTTCTTTTAACATTTTTTTACCGTTATATGCGGGAATTGATTGAACACGGCTACATTTATATCGCTCAGCCGCCGCTGTATAAAATCGAGCAGGGAAAACAGGTGCGTTATGCTTACAACGACCGCCAGCTTGAGAAAATCCTTGCTGAGCTGCCGGACCAGCCAAAACCGACGATTCAACGCTATAAAGGACTGGGCGAAATGAATCCGGAGCAACTTTGGGAAACGACGATGAATCCGGAAACGAGAACGTTGCTGCAAGTGAGCTTGCAAGACGCCATTGACGCAGATGAAACGTTTGAAATTTTAATGGGCGATAAAGTTGAGCCGCGCCGCCAGTTCATCGAAGAAAATGCCCGTTATGTGAAAAACTTGGACATTTAGGATAAAAAAAGAGGGAATCAGCCGCCCTCCTCGCTTCACCTTGCCGACGGGGACACCCGGCGCGCGAGCGAAGCGGCGCCCGCCGTCCGTCCGCGTCCGCCTGGCCGGGCGGTCCGGACTGGAGGAGGTTTCAAAGGGAGGTTTGAACGAATGGCAGAACACGAACAACCGCGCATCCGCGAAGTGAACATCAGCCAGGAAATGCGTTCTTCGTTTCTTGACTATGCGATGAGCGTCATCGTTTCGCGCGCCCTGCCGGACGTGCGCGACGGGCTGAAGCCGGTGCATCGCCGCATTTTATATGCCATGCACGACCTCGGCATGACTGCCGATAAACCGTATAAAAAGTCGGCTCGCATCGTCGGCGAAGTGATCGGGAAATATCATCCGCACGGGGATGCCGCCGTGTATGACACGATGGTGCGCATGGCGCAAGATTTCAACTACCGCTACATGCTTGTCGACGGACATGGCAACTTCGGATCGATTGACGGCGACGCGGCAGCAGCGATGCGCTACACGGAAGCGCGCATGTCGAAAATCGCCATGGAGCTTTTGCGCGATATCAACAAAGACACGATTGACTATCAAGACAACTATGACGGTTCGGAAAAAGAACCGGTCGTGCTGCCGTCCCGGTTTCCTAATTTGCTTGTCAACGGTTCATCCGGCATCGCTGTCGGAATGGCGACGAACATTCCGCCGCACCAGCTTGGCGAAGTGATTGATGCCTTGTTGGCATTAAGCCAAAATCCGGAGATGACGGTTGCCGATTTGATGGAATACATCCCAGGACCTGACTTTCCAACCGCTGGACAAATTATCGGCCGCAGCGGCATCCGCAAGGCGTACGAAACGGGTCGCGGCTCCATTACATTGCGCGCCAAGGCCGAAATCGAGCAGCAGCCAAACGGCAAGGAAACGATCATTGTGACCGAGCTCCCTTACCAAGTAAACAAGGCGAAACTGATCGAGCGGATCGCCGAACTTGTGCGCGACAAAAAAATTGACGGCATCACCGACTTGCGCGACGAGTCGGATCGGAGCGGCATGCGCATCGTTATCGAAGTGCGGCGCGATGCCAACGCGAAGGTTGTGTTGAACAATTTGTACAAACATACGGCATTGCAAACGAGTTTTGGCATCAACATGCTTGCTTTGGTAAACGGCGAGCCGAAAGTGCTGAACTTAAAAGAGTGTTTGGAGCATTATTTAAACCATCAAAAAACCGTCATCCGCCGGCGGACGGCGTTTGAGCTGAAAAAAGCCGAGGCGCGTGCTCACATTCTGGAAGGGTTGCGCATCGCCCTTGACCATTTGGATGAAGTGATCGACCTCATCCGCCGCTCACAGACAACGGAGGCGGCGCGCGAAGGGCTGATGGCGCGGTTCTCACTCAGTGAACGGCAAGCGCAGGCGATTTTGGATATGCGCCTGCAACGGTTAACCGGCCTTGAGCGGGAAAAAATCGAACAAGAATACCAAGACCTTGTCCGTCTGATCGCAGAACTGAGAGGCGTATTGGCCGACGAAGAGAAAGTATTGCAAATCATTCGCGATGAACTGAGCGAAATTAAGGAGCGGTTCAACGATGAGCGGCGCACGGAAATCGTTTCAGGAGCCGTTGAGCAGTTCGATGACGAGGATTTAATTCCACAAGAGCATGTCGTCATCACGCTTACTCATAAAGGCTACATCAAGCGCTTGCCTTTATCGACGTACCGGAGCCAAAAACGCGGCGGACGGGGCGTGCAAGGCATGCATACGGCGGAAGACGATTTTGTCGAACATTTGCTCATTACGTCGACTCATGACACCGTGCTGTTTTTCACGAATAAAGGGAAAGTATATCAGGCAAAAGGCTACGAGATTCCGGAATTCGGCCGCACAGCCAAAGGGCTGCCGATCATCAACTTGCTTGAGCTCGATAAAGATGAGTGGATCAACGCCATGATTCCGATTGAAAGCGAGTTTAGCGATGAACGCTACCTCGTGTTTGCGACAAAGCAAGGAATTGCCAAACGTTCCCCGCTTTCAGCGTTCGCCCATATTCGCAACAACGGGCTTATCGCCATCCATTTGCGCGAAGGGGATGAACTGATTTCTGTCCGGCTGACGGATGGCAAAAAGCATTTGATCATCGGTACGAAAAACGGCATGCTCATCCGTTTTCCGGAAACCGACGTGCGGGCGATGGGCCGCAGCGCGACTGGAGTCAAAGCGATCACGCTTGATGACGGGGATGAAGTAGTTGGCATGGAAATTTTAGAAGACCATCATGATGTGCTTGTCGTCACGAAAAAAGGGTTCGGCAAGCGCACTCCGGCCTCGGAATACCGCGTGCAAAGCCGCGGGGGCAAAGGATTGAAAACGTGCAACGTCACGGATAAAAACGGTCCTGTCGTTGCGGTGACAACCGTCGTCGGCAATGAAGACGTCATGGTGATCACGACCGGCGGCGTGCTCATTCGCATTGCCGTCAGCGATATTTCTCGGACGGGAAGAATCGCCCAAGGCGTTAAGCTCATTCGCCTCTCTGGCGAAGATGGGCATGAGTGCGTCGCTACGGTGGCGAAAGTGCCTGAGGAAGAAAGGGACGAGGAATAAAGAAGAAGATCATTCAGCCTAACGGAAACGGCGCTTCGCCTATAGGCGCGGGGCGTCGTTTTTCTGTTTCAAAAGCCTGCCATCGCGGCCAAAATCATGTTACGATAGAAATACAGAGAAAAAAAAAGACAAAGGGGGCACTAATCGATGGTCCGTGTGAAACGCTCCCAGCTTCGCGAAGGATGCGTGCTCGCTGAAGATGTGCTCGGCAAGACGAAACGTCCAATTATACCGAAAAACACCGTGATCACGAAACCGTTGCTACTCGTACTTGAAAAATTCCTCGTTGAGGAAGTGGACGTTGAACCATTGCTTGCTAACGGTGAACCATTTCCCAACGTCGATTCCGCATCAACGGCGGCTGCCAAACAGCCGATGGCCTTCTACTTAGAGGCGGTCCAACGATACAAAACATGGTTTCAATCGTGGCAAGCCGGTTTGCCGGTTGATATCGGCGAAATCAGAGGGGTCATCATTTCGCTTTTTGAACGAATGGCGGGCCAAAAACGGGAGTTGCTTATGTTGCATCATTACGCAACAAAGGACGAATATTTGCACCATCATGCCGTCAGCGTCGGGCTGCTCGCGGGCTTTTTGGCCATGCAGCTTGGATACAGCGAAGGGGAATGCCACCAAATCGCCCTTGCCGGTGTGCTAGCAGACTGTGGCATGGCGAAAGTAAGTAAGAGAATTTTGACAAATCCCTCAGCGCTCACTGAAGCCGAGTTCAATGAAGTAAAGCAACACCCTGTCTTCAGCTACCGCATGGTGCAAAAAATCCCTGCGCTAAACCATGGGGCAAAACTTGCCGTGTTGCAGCATCATGAACGAAATGACGGCAGCGGCTACCCGCTCGGAGTAAAAGCAGAAAGAATTCACCCTTACAGCCAGATCGTTGCCGTCGCTGATGTCTACCATGCCATGACTTCAGAACGGTTATACCGTCGCAAACAGTCGCCGTTTCGGGCCATTGAAACGATGCAAAGGGAGCAGTTCGGCAAACTGAGTACAGAAGCTGTCGCCGCGCTGGTGAACAATCTCATCGGCCTACAAACAGGAGCTGTCGTCAAACTCTCCAACGGCGAAATGGCTGAAGTGATGTTTATTCCTTCGGACGAGCCAGCCCGGCCGATCGTCAAGATCATCGAAACTGGACAGTTGCTGTCACTAAGCGTTCAGCGGGACATATATATCGAGGAAATGGTGCAAGGTTGATCAGTGTCAGTTTCAAAAAAATACTATTGTCTAAACAACATCCACATGATACAATCAACATTGCTTGTGACGGTAAAGAAATAAAAAAGTTGTTGACTTTTCGTTGTCCATGGGTTATTATTTAATAGCTGTCATCATTAAGGGACAGCGGAAAAGCTCCTTGAAAACTAAACAAAACGCAAGCGTCATAAGAAAAGCGGAGGCCGCTTGCCTATCGGCGAAACGCGCTGAGAGGCCCGCGAGGAGGCTGTCGCCGCCGCAGCGGGACACGAAGCGTCGCGAGCCGATAGCGGCCGAAGCTAGACAGCATGAAAAGCGGAGGCCGCTTTGGCCGAAGCTGGACAATCCGAAAAGCCAATCAACTTTCTTTGGAGAGTTTGATCCTGGCTCAGGACGAACGCTGGCGGCGTGCCTAATACATGCAAGTCGAGCGGACCGGATCGGAGCTTGCTCTGGTTTGGTCAGCGGCGGACGGGTGAGTAACACGTGGGCAACCTGCCCGCAAGACCGGGATAACTCCGGGAAACCGGAGCTAATACCGGATAACACCGAAGACCGCATGGTCTTTGGTTGAAAGGCGGCCTTTGGCTGTCACTTGCGGATGGGCCCGCGGCGCATTAGCTAGTTGGTGAGGTAACGGCTCACCAAGGCGACGATGCGTAGCCGGCCTGAGAGGGTGACCGGCCACACTGGGACTGAGACACGGCCCAGACTCCTACGGGAGGCAGCAGTAGGGAATCTTCCGCAATGGGCGAAAGCCTGACGGAGCGACGCCGCGTGAGCGAAGAAGGCCTTCGGGTCGTAAAGCTCTGTTGTGAGGGACGAAGGGGCGCCGTTCGAAGAGGGCGGCGCGGTGACGGTACCTCACGAGGAAGCCCCGGCTAACTACGTGCCAGCAGCCGCGGTAATACGTAGGGGGCGAGCGTTGTCCGGAATTATTGGGCGTAAAGCGCGCGCAGGCGGTCCCTTAAGTCTGATGTGAAAGCCCACGGCTCAACCGTGGAGGGTCATTGGAAACTGGGGGGCTTGAGTGCAGGAGAGGAGAGCGGAATTCCACGTGTAGCGGTGAAATGCGTAGAGATGTGGAGGAACACCAGTGGCGAAGGCGGCTCTCTGGCCTGCAACTGACGCTGAGGCGCGAAAGCGTGGGGAGCAAACAGGATTAGATACCCTGGTAGTCCACGCCGTAAACGATGAGTGCTAAGTGTTAGAGGGGTCACACCCTTTAGTGCTGCAGCTAACGCGATAAGCACTCCGCCTGGGGAGTACGGCCGCAAGGCTGAAACTCAAAGGAATTGACGGGGGCCCGCACAAGCGGTGGAGCATGTGGTTTAATTCGAAGCAACGCGAAGAACCTTACCAGGTCTTGACATCCCCTGACAACCCAAGAGATTGGGCGTTCCCCCTTCGGGGGGACAGGGTGACAGGTGGTGCATGGTTGTCGTCAGCTCGTGTCGTGAGATGTTGGGTTAAGTCCCGCAACGAGCGCAACCCTCGCCTCTAGTTGCCAGCATTCAGTTGGGCACTCTAGAGGGACTGCCGGCGACAAGTCGGAGGAAGGTGGGGATGACGTCAAATCATCATGCCCCTTATGACCTGGGCTACACACGTGCTACAATGGGCGGTACAAAGGGTTGCGAACCCGCGAGGGGGAGCGAATCCCAAAAAGCCGCTCTCAGTTCGGATTGCAGGCTGCAACTCGCCTGCATGAAGCCGGAATCGCTAGTAATCGCGGATCAGCATGCCGCGGTGAATACGTTCCCGGGCCTTGTACACACCGCCCGTCACACCACGAGAGCTTGCAACACCCGAAGTCGGTGAGGCAACCCGCAAGGGAGCCAGCCGCCGAAGGTGGGGCAAGTGATTGGGGTGAAGTCGTAACAAGGTAGCCGTACCGGAAGGTGCGGCTGGATCACCTCCTTTCTAAGGATGAAAAGCGGAGGCCGCCCGCCTATCGGCGAGGTGCGCTGGAGGGCCTGCGAGCGGGCTTAGCCCGCCGCAGCAGGACCGAAGCGTCGCGAGCCGATGGCGGCCG
Organism: Geobacillus sp. C56-T3; assembly: GCF_000092445.1. NCBI lineage: Bacteria > Bacillati > Bacillota > Bacilli > Caryophanales > Anoxybacillaceae > Geobacillus > Geobacillus sp. C56-T3. The sequence goes on from NC_014206.1 coordinate 12,256, forward strand.
GAGCTAGACAATTCGAAAAGCGGAGGCGAGCGTTTCGCCGCGATGGGCAAATGTTCTTCGCCTGGAGGGATTTACAATCCCGAAGGCGAAGGTTATTTGACCCCGAGCGGCGGCGAGCCGGAGCTAGACAGAATTTCTTGACAAAACCTATCAGTTTGATTATAATGACGCTTGCTGTTTTGTTTAGTTTTGAGGGAACTTATTGTTCCTTGCAATGTGTATATGGGCCTATAGCTCAGCTGGTCAGAGCGCACGCCTGATAAGCGTGAGGTCGGTGGTTCAAGTCCACTTAGGCCCATTGGATGGGGCCTTAGCTCAGCTGGGAGAGCGCCTGCTTTGCAAGCAGGAGGTCATCGGTTCGATCCCGATAGGCTCCACCATATCAAGTTTTGCGTCTGTGCCTGTGTCTGCTAGCGGGTTCAGGGAAGCAAGATTCCTCGGCACAAGACTGCAGAGAAGTGCATTCAATGAAGTAGTCTCGTTTGCGTCTGCGTCTACAAGCGGATTCGGAGAAGCCGAATTCCTCGACGCAAACCAGCGAAGAAGCGAATTCAAAGGAGCTACTTTGCGTCTGTGCCTGCGTCTGCTAGCGGGTTCAGGGAAGCAAGATTCCTCGGCACAAGACTGCAGAGAAGTGAATTCAATGAAGTAGTCTCGTTCCTTGAAAACTAGATAACCGGAAAAGCGGAGGCGAGCGTTTCGCCGCGATGGGCAAATGTTCTTCGCCTGGAGGGATTTACAATCCCGAAGGCGAAGGTTATTTGACCCCGAGCGGCGGCGAGCCGAAGCTAGACAATTGGAAAAGCGGAGGCGCCGCGATCGGCTCTCGAAGCCAAATGTTCTTCACCCGCAGGGGTGCTTGCACCCCGAGGGGGAAGGTTATTTGGCAGAAGAGAGCCAGGCGCCGACGCTAGACATGAAGGAAGAAGCCGAGAGCGCAATAGGTTAAGCTGGAAAGGGCGCACGGTGGATGCCTTGGCACTAGGAGCCGATGAAGGACGGGGCAAACGCCGAAACGCTTCGGGGAGCTGTAAGCAAGCGTTGATCCGGAGATGTCCGAATGGGGGAACCCACTGTCCGTAATGGGGCAGTATCCATGCCTGAATCCATAGGGCATGGAGGGCACACCCGGGGAACTGAAACATCTTAGTACCCGGAGGAGAAGAAAGCAACCGCGATTCCCTGAGTAGCGGCGAGCGAAACGGGAACAGCCCAAACCAAGAGGCATGTCCTCTTGGGGTTGTAGGACCGCTCACGATGGGAGTGAGAAAGGAACGGGGTAGACGAACCGGTCTGGAACGGCCGGCCAGAGAAGGTGAGAGCCCTGTAGTCGAAACTTCGTTCCCTCCCGAGCGGATCCTGAGTACGGCGGGACACGAGGAATCCCGTCGGAAGCAGGGAGGACCATCTCCCAAGGCTAAATACTCCCTAGTGACCGATAGTGCACCAGTACCGTGAGGGAAAGGTGAAAAGCACCCCGGGAGGGGAGTGAAAGAGAACCTGAAACCGTGTGCCTACAAGTAGTCAGAGCCCGTTGATGGGTGATGGCGTGCCTTTTGTAGAATGAACCGGCGAGTGACGATGGCGTGCGAGGTTAAGCCGAAGAGGCGGAGCCGCAGCGAAAGCGAGTCTGAACAGGGCGTCAAGTACGTCGTCGTCGACCCGAAACCAGGTGATCTACCCATGTCCAGGGTGAAGGCCGGGTAACACCGGCTGGAGGCCCGAACCCACGCACGTTGAAAAGTGCGGGGATGAGGTGTGGGTAGGGGTGAAATGCCAATCGAACTTGGAGATAGCTGGTTCTCCCCGAAATAGCTTTAGGGCTAGCCTCGGGTTTAGGAGTCTTGGAGGTAGAGCACTGATTGGGCTAGGGGCCCAAAACGGGTTACCGAACCCAGTCAAACTCCGAATGCCAATGACTTATGCCCGGGAGTCAGACCGCGAGTGATAAGATCCGTGGTCGAGAGGGGAACAGCCCAGACCGCCAGCTAAGGCCCCGAAGTGCACGTTCAGTGGAAAAGGATGTGGAGTTGCCGAGACAACCAGGATGTTGGCTTAGAAGCAGCCACCATTTAAAGAGTGCGTAATAGCTCACTGGTCGAGTGACTCTGCGCCGAAAATGTACCGGGGCTAAACGTGCCGCCGAAGCTGCGGGATGACCGTTGGTCATCGGTAGGGGAGCGTTCTAAGGGCAGAGAAGCCAGACCGGAAGGACTGGTGGAGCGCTTAGAAGTGAGAATGCCGGTATGAGTAGCGAAAACAGAGGTGAGAATCCTCTGCGCCGAAAGCCTAAGGGTTCCTGAGGAAGGTTCGTCCGCTCAGGGTTAGTCGGGACCTAAGCCGAGGCCGAAAGGCGTAGGTGATGGACAACAGGTGGAGATTCCTGTACCACCTTCTTCCCGTTTGAGCGATGGGGGGACGCAGGAGGATAGGGCGAGCAGGCGGCTGGAAGAGCCTGTCCAAGCCGCAAGGCTGATCCGCAGGCAAATCCGCGGATCATAAGGCCAAGCGGTGACGGCGACGGATGGATCCGGAAGTCCCCGATTTCACACTGCCAAGAAAAGCCTCTAGCGAGGGAAGAGGTGCCCGTACCGCAAACCGACACAGGTAGGCGAGGAGAGAATCCTAAGGCGCGCGGGAGAACTCTCGTTAAGGAACTCGGCAAAATGACCCCGTAACTTCGGGAGAAGGGGTGCTCTTTGGGGTGAAGAGCCCTGAAGAGCCGCAGTGAAAAGGCCCAAGCGACTGTTTATCAAAAACACAGGTCTCTGCGAAGCCGAAAGGCGACGTATAGGGGCTGACACCTGCCCGGTGCTGGAAGGTTAAGGGGAGCGCTTAGCGGAAGCGAAGGTGCGAACCGAAGCCCCAGTAAACGGCGGCCGTAACTATAACGGTCCTAAGGTAGCGAAATTCCTTGTCGGGTAAGTTCCGACCCGCACGAAAGGTGTAACGACTTGGGCGCTGTCTCAACGAGAGACCCGGTGAAATTATACTACCTGTGAAGATGCAGGTTACCCGCGACAGGACGGAAAGACCCCGTGGAGCTTTACTGCAGCCTGATATGGAATTTTGGTATCGCTTGTACAGGATAGGTGGGAGCCTGGGAAGCCGGAGCGCCAGCTTCGGTGGAGGCGGCGGTGGGATACCACCCTGGCGGTATTGAAATTCTAACCCGCACCCCTTAGCGGGGTGGGAGACAGTGTCAGGTGGGCAGTTTGACTGGGGCGGTCGCCTCCCAAAAGGTAACGGAGGCGCCCAAAGGTTCCCTCAGAATGGTTGGAAATCATTCGGAGAGTGCAAAGGCACAAGGGAGCTTGACTGCGAGACGGACAGGTCGAGCAGGGACGAAAGTCGGGCTTAGTGATCCGGTGGTTCCGCATGGAAGGGCCATCGCTCAACGGATAAAAGCTACCCCGGGGATAACAGGCTGATCTCCCCCAAGAGTCCACATCGACGGGGAGGTTTGGCACCTCGATGTCGGCTCATCGCATCCTGGGGCTGTAGTCGGTCCCAAGGGTTGGGCTGTTCGCCCATTAAAGCGGTACGCGAGCTGGGTTCAGAACGTCGTGAGACAGTTCGGTCCCTATCCGTCGCGGGCGGAGGAAATTTGAGAGGAGCTGTCCTTAGTACGAGAGGACCGGGATGGACGCACCGCTGGTGTACCAGTTGTCCCGCCAGGGGCACCGCTGGGTAGCTATGTGCGGACGGGATAAGCGCTGAAAGCATCTAAGCGTGAAGCCCCCCTCAAGATGAGATTTCCCACCGCGTTAGGCGGGTAAGATCCCTCGAAGATGACGAGGTCGATAGGTCCGAGGTGGAAGCGTGGCGACACGTGGAGCTGACGGATACTAATCGATCGAGGGCTTGACCTAGCAAGAAAAGTGGAGGCCGCCCGCTTATCGGCGAGGTGCGCTGGAGGGCCTGCGAGGAGGCTCGAACCAAGCAAAGCTTGGTTCTGCGTGGGTGGTATCACAGGAGCGTAAGCAATGTGTCGCCGCCGCAGCAGGACCGAAGCGTCGCGAGCCGATGGCGGCCGGAACTAGACAGCGAAAAGCGCAGGCGAGCGGCTTCTTCCGACGGTTATCTAGTTTTGAAGGAATGAACATCCTGTTGACAAATCCAACAGGATGGATATAATAATTACTGTCCAAGATGATAACCATTGCCTAGTGGCTATGGCGGAGGGGAAACACCCGTTCCCATCCCGAACACGGAAGTTAAGCCCTCCAGCGCCGATGGTAGTTGGGGCCAGCGCCCCTGCAAGAGTAGGTCGCTGCTAGGCGAAAATCCCCTGCTGTATATACAGCAGGGGATTTTTGATTTGATTCAACCCAAAAATTTCCGCATTAAGTATTCATGAAGCAGCAACGGCACTTTTTCCGCCGACACGGAGAGAAACTCAAGAATAAAAGTGTATGCCTTGCTTGGGTAAGAATGGAGAAGCTCGCTCCACCATTCCGTCTCATAGCGCGAAATCATGCTCAAGTTATACAGCAACAAGTAATGGGCGTGTATTTCTGGAAGCGAGAATGTTTTCTCTTTCTTGACTGGAATTCGGAGTGTACCGTCAAGATGGAATAAAAACGGACCTTCTCCGGCCGGCGACAGCGGCGATTCTATATGAAAATACAGAAATTCTCCTTCTTCTTTGGCGAACGAAAGCCGCTTTCCTTGTCCTTCTTCACAGAGATATTGGACAAAGCGGGACAACGACATATGGTAGTGGTCCAAAATCACTTTTGGGATGGCGAGCATCGGCGGCGAAGCAGTATGTACAACAGGCAAGGATAACGGTTTTTTTCGCCCGCTTAGAAGAAAAAACGTTTCATGCAACTCGCCAATTCGTTGCAACAGCGTGCCCATGCGAAATTTTTCCCCAGCTTCTTGTTTCACATGAAACATTTTTTCAGAAAAATGTGCGAATAAACCGTTTTTTTGTATTTTCACTTCATCATCTAAAAATTCGTAGCCCTGTTTTTTTCGTTTTCTTGCTGATACACCATGGGCCAAGACCGATGTTGATTCCGGGTAGTCGGGGTCGACAGTGAGCAGGCATGCTTTTAAGAGCTGCACCATGCCGTAAAACAAGAGAACCGGCTTGATGGACAGCGGCGCCTGCTGGGCAGCGGCGTAAAAATTTTGCCCGTGTTCCAGATAATATAAAAATGGGTAACAGTTTGCATAACTGCGTTGGACGGCGTCATCCCGCTGCAGCTGTTGATAGCATTGCCGCAAAAATTGCTGCGCAGTATCGGCCGAGCGGAAAACAGAAAGGCGAAACAGTTGACCGTGATTTCCGAACATTTTTACCCCCCTTACATAGAATTGTCTCGAAATAACTGAAAAGTTGGACATTTTATTGATTCCTTGACAGTAGTTTAACCAGTTGTTAAGCTACTAATAATATTTCCGGACAAGGGGGAGAAAACATGTGGGAAGCGAAATTCGCCAAGGAAGGATTGACGTTTGATGATGTTCTTCTCATCCCAGCGAAGTCGGATGTATTGCCGCGCGATGTTGATGTAACCACGAAGTTGAGCGATACGCTGCAGTTGAACATCCCGATTCTCAGCGCCGGGATGGATACGGTCACCGAAGCGGAGATGGCAATTGCGATGGCGCGTCAGGGAGGCCTTGGCATCATTCACAAAAATATGTCGATCGAACAGCAGGCCGAGCAGGTCGACAAGGTGAAACGGTCGGAACGAGGCGTCATTACGGACCCGTTTTTCCTAACGCCGGATCATCAAGTGTATGATGCAGAACACTTAATGAGTAAATATCGGATCTCGGGGGTGCCGATCGTCAACAACCCCGAGGAGCAAAAATTGGTCGGCATTATTACGAACCGTGACTTGCGTTTCATTCAAGACTATTCGATTAAAATTTCCGAGGTAATGACGAAGGAAAACTTGATCACTGCTCCGGTGGGGACAACGTTGGAGGAAGCAGAGAAAATTTTGCAGCGACACAAGGTCGAAAAACTGCCTCTTGTTGATGAAAACGGTGTGCTGAAGGGATTAATTACGATCAAGGATATTGAAAAGGTCATTGAGTTCCCGAATTCGGCGAAAGATGCGAAAGGGAGGCTGATTGTCGGGGCAGCCGTCGGGGTGACGGCGGACACGATGATTCGCGTCAAAAAGCTTGTTGAGGCAGGGGTTGATGTCATTGTCGTTGACACGGCGCACGGCCATTCGAAAGGCGTCCTAGAGACGGTGGCCAACATCCGACGCCAATACCCGGACTTGAACATCATCGCCGGCAATGTCGCGACAGCTGAAGGGACGCGCGACTTGATTGAGGCTGGGGCGAACATTATTAAAGTCGGAATCGGTCCGGGGTCCATCTGCACGACCCGGGTTGTCGCCGGGGTTGGTGTGCCGCAAATTACGGCGATCTACGACTGTGCGACTGAGGCGCGCAAACATGGCGTCCCGATCATCGCTGACGGCGGGATCAAATATTCCGGCGACATTGTGAAGGCGATCGCGGCTGGGGCGCATGCGGTTATGCTCGGCAGCTTGCTTGCTGGTGTTTCCGAAAGCCCGGGTGAGACGGAAATTTACCAAGGCCGCCGCTTCAAGGTGTACCGGGGCATGGGATCGGTCGCAGCCATGGAGCGCGGCAGCAAAGACCGCTATTTTCAAGAAGATGCGAAAAAGTTTGTCCCGGAAGGCATCGAGGGACGCGTTCCATACAAAGGGCCGCTTGCCGACACGATTTATCAGCTTGTCGGTGGGTTGCGCGCCGGCATGGGCTATTGTGGAACCCGCAATTTGGAAGAGCTGCGCGAAAAAACGCAGTTTATCCGCATGACGAGCGCGGGGCTCCGTGAAAGCCATCCGCATGACGTGCAAATTACGAAAGAAGCGCCGAACTACTCTGCTTTTTGATCGGAGTTGCGCCGATCGGCTCAACTTTGACGGAGACATGTCCTCCGTCTATTTTTTTGGCCGACGGTATGTTACAATAACGGTTGTGTGAGGAGGGTGTCATTGTGAGGAGGAGAAAACAAAACTGGTTGTTTTGGTTGCTGTCGATTTGCCTTTGTTTAACGTTTGGTCCGTTTCAACAGACGGTGAAGGCGGAAAGCGCCCCGCTTGACATCCGGGCGGACGCTGCGATTTTAGTGGATGCACAAACGGGAAGAATTTTGTATGAAAAAAATATCGATACGGTGCTTGGGATTGCCAGCATGACGAAAATGATGACCGAGTATTTGCTTCTTGACGCCATTAAGGCGAAGCGCGTCAAATGGGATCAAATGTACACGCCAAGCGATTACGTGTACCGGCTGTCGCAAGACCGGGCGCTGTCCAATGTCCCGTTGCGAAAAGATGGCAAGTATACGGTGCGTGAGCTGTACGAGGCAATGGCCATTTATTCGGCGAACGGGGCAACGGTCGCGATTGCTGAGATCATCGCTGGATCGGAGAAAAATTTTGTGAAAATGATGAACGACAAAGCGAAAGAGCTTGGGCTGAAAGATTATAAGTTTGTCAATGCCACAGGGTTGAGCAATAAGGATTTAAAAGGATTCCATCCAGAAGGGACAAGCACAAATGAGGAAAACGTCATGTCCGCACGTGCGATGGCGATGCTTGCCTACCGGTTGCTGAAAGATCATCCCGAAGTGCTGAAAACAGCGAGCATTCCTCATAAAGTATTCCGGGAAGGAACAAAAGATGAAATCAAAATGGACAACTGGAATTGGATGCTGCCTGGGCTTGTGTACGGATACGAAGGTGTAGACGGGTTGAAAACCGGCTATACGGAATTTGCCGGCAACTGTTTCACCGGGACGGCGAAACGAAACGGCGTCCGCTTGATTTCGGTTGTCATGAACGCGAAAGATGCGAGTGGGAAAACAACAAAAGAGGCGCGCTTTAAAGAGACAGAAAAACTATTTAACTACGGATTCAACCAATACTCCCTCGAGACGCTTTATCCAAAAGGGTACCAGCTGAAAGGAAAAGAAACACTTCCGGTCGTGAAAGGGAAAGACAAAGAGGTTCGTGTCGCGACAGGAAAGAATCTGGATCTGCTTGTGAAAAACGGCGAGGAAAAACAATACAAACCTGTATATGTGTTGGACAAGAAAAAAATGACAAAAGAAGGAAAGCTAGTCGCCCCTTTGAAAAAAGGGGAAACGGTTGGATATATGACGCTCGAATATAAAGGGGACGACTCCCTTGCCTTCTTAAGCCCAGACATGCAAAAAAACATCCGTGTGCCGCTTGTCACAACAGCTGAAGTCGAAAAAGCCAATTGGTTTGTTCTTTCGATGCGCGCGGTCGGCGGACTGTTTGTTGATTTATGGACAAGCGTCGCCAAAACAGTGAAAGGCTGGCTGTAGAATCGACTCCCCTTGATGGGGAGCTTTTTTCCATTGTGATTTTTGTAAAAATTGAGGTAAAATAAAACAGTGGAATCGTCCTTTTGCATGCCTCGCAAAGCATAAGGATTAGGAATAGGGGGAATCAACGTTGGCATTGACAGGTACGGACCGCGTCAAACGCGGCATGGCGGAAATGCAAAAAGGCGGCGTCATCATGGACGTCGTGAACGCAGAACAGGCGAAAATCGCTGAAGCGGCAGGGGCTGTCGCGGTTATGGCGCTCGAGCGCGTCCCGGCGGACATTCGCGCCGCTGGCGGTGTCGCGCGCATGGCCGACCCGACGGTGATCGAAGAAGTGATGAACGCCGTTTCGATCCCAGTCATGGCGAAAGTGCGGATCGGTCACTATGTTGAGGCGCGTGTCTTAGAGGCGCTTGGTGTCGACTACATTGACGAAAGCGAAGTATTAACGCCGGCTGATGAGGAATTCCATATTGACAAACGGCAGTTTACCGTTCCATTTGTGTGCGGTTGCCGCGATTTAGGGGAAGCGGCGCGCCGCATTGCAGAAGGGGCATCGATGTTGCGAACCAAAGGAGAGCCGGGGACAGGCAACATTGTTGAGGCCGTGCGCCATATGCGCAAAGTGAACGCGCAAATTCGCAAAGTCGTCAACATGAGCGAAGATGAGCTTGTCGCTGAGGCGAAACAGCTCGGGGCTCCGGTTGAGGTGCTGCGCGAGATCAAGCGGCTTGGCCGCCTGCCGGTCGTCAACTTTGCCGCCGGCGGTGTCGCGACACCGGCTGACGCTGCCTTGATGATGCACTTGGGTGCGGACGGTGTCTTTGTTGGGTCTGGCATTTTCAAATCGGAAAATCCGGAAAAATACGCGCGCGCGATCGTAGAGGCGACGACTCATTACGAAGACTATGAATTGATCGCACACTTGTCGAAAGGATTGGGCGGCGCGATGCGTGGCATCGATATCGCGACATTGTTGCCGGAGCACCGGATGCAAGAACGCGGCTGGTAAGCTAAATAAAGGAGCAAAGCAACGATGAAAATAGGTGTACTTGGACTGCAAGGAGCTGTGCGGGAGCATGTTCGCGCCATTGAGGCGTGCGGCGCCGAGGCGGTCATCGTGAAAAAGCCGGAGCAGCTTGAAGGGTTGGACGGTCTTGTGCTGCCGGGCGGCGAAAGCACAACGATGCGGCGGCTCATCGACCGCTATGGGCTGATGGAGCCGCTCAAGCAATTTGCCGCTGCCGGCAAGCCGATGTTCGGCACGTGCGCCGGACTCATTTTGCTGGCGAAGCGAATTGTCGGCTATGACGAGCCACATTTAGGATTAATGGACATTACAGTCGAGCGGAACTCGTTCGGTCGGCAGCGGGAAAGCTTTGAGGCGGAGCTGTCGATTAAGGGTGTCGGCGACGGGTTTGTCGGCGTCTTCATCCGTGCTCCGCACATTGTCGAGGTCGGGGACGGGGTCGATGTCTTGGCGACATACAATGACCGCATTGTCGCCGCTCGACAAGGACAGTTTCTTGGCTGCTCGTTCCACCCAGAGCTGACCGACGATCATCGATTGATGCAATACTTCCTCAACATGGTCAAAGAAGCGAAAATGGCGTCAAGCCTCAAGTAAAGTGATCAAGCGAAAGCGATGAGAGGAACAAGTAGCAGGCCCCCTTCCTTTCAGAGAGCCGGTGGGTGGTGCGAACCGGCAGGGAGCTCCTGTGAATCCATCCTCGAGCAAAACGTTGAACGCCCAAAGGGCCAGTAGGCGTTTTCGGCCGCCGCCGTTATCGGCATAAGTGGAAGGCATGGTTGGCCTTCAATAAGGGTGGCACCGCGGGATGGCTCCCGTCCCTTTTTGGGACGGGGGCTTTCTTTGTATAATAAAAGGCGAAGGAGGTAGAAAACGGTGCTGGATATGAAAGTATTGCGTACTCAGTTTCAAGAAGTAAAGGAAAAATTAATGCAACGCGGCGGGGATTTGACGAACATCGACCGCTTTGAACAATTGGACAAAGACCGCCGCCGCTTGATCGCGGAAGTCGAAGAGCTGAAAAGCAAGCGCAACGATGTGTCGCAGCAAATCGCTGTCCTAAAGCGCGAGAAAAAGGACGCCGAGCCGCTGATTGCCCAAATGCGCGAAGTCGGTGACCGCATTAAACGGATGGATGAACAAATTCGCCAGCTTGAGGCGGAACTCGACGACTTGTTGTTGTCGATTCCAAACGTGCCGCACGAATCAGTGCCGATCGGCCAATCAGAAGAGGACAATGTGGAAGTGCGGAGATGGGGAGAGCCGCGTTCGTTTTCCTTTGAGCCGAAGCCGCATTGGGAAATCGCCGATCGGCTCGGTTTGCTCGACTTTGAGCGAGCCGCCAAAGTGGCGGGAAGCCGATTTGTCTTTTATAAAGGGTTAGGAGCGCGGCTTGAGCGGGCGCTCATCAACTTTATGCTTGACATCCATCTCGATGAATTCGGTTACGAAGAAGTGTTGCCGCCATATTTAGTGAACCGGGCGAGCATGATCGGAACCGGACAGTTGCCGAAATTTGCCGAGGATGCGTTCCATTTGGACAGCGAAGATTATTTCCTCATTCCGACCGCTGAGGTGCCGGTGACGAACCTGCACCGCGACGAAATTTTGGCCGCAGATGATTTGCCGATTTACTATGCGGCCTACAGCGCCTGCTTCCGCGCGGAAGCCGGGTCGGCCGGCCGCGACACGAGAGGGCTGATCCGTCAGCATCAGTTCAATAAAGTCGAGCTGGTAAAATTCGTAAAGCCGGAGGACTCGTACGATGAATTGGAAAAGCTGACGCGCCAGGCAGAGACGATTTTGCAACGGCTCGGGCTTCCGTACCGCGTTGTCGCCTTGTGCACCGGAGACCTTGGATTCTCGGCGGCGAAAACGTACGATATTGAAGTTTGGCTGCCAAGTTACGGAACGTACCGGGAAATTTCGTCGTGCAGCAACTTTGAGGCGTTTCAAGCGCGCCGTGCCAACATCCGCTTCCGTCGGGATCCAAAAGCGAAACCGGAGTACGTGCATACATTAAACGGTTCGGGGCTAGCCATTGGGCGGACGGTCGCCGCCATTTTGGAAAACTACCAGCAAGAAGACGGCTCGGTCATCGTTCCGGAAGCGCTTCGTCCTTACATGGGGAATCGGGACGTCATTCGCTGAAAAAAGGTGCTTGAGGCAAATCGTTGGTTGACTTTTCCCGACTGCCGTGTTATAGTGAATGACGTTGGCAATGAGGAACATCTTGTTCTTGGCCAAGACGATGATGAAGAGGACTGACGCGCATAAGAGGAGATTGTCATCTGAAACGGCTGACCGCCGAAAGCCGTTTCCCATCATAAAAAAACCCGCCGTTGACCGGCGGGTTTTTTATGCCTTTATTTTTTTACAACAGTAAATTGATCAGCGATCAGCAGCCAGTTTTGTGGAAAATCAATGCCAAGTTTCCAATAGCTGACCCCGCGCAAACCAAGTTCCTTCACGAGATTAAATTTTGCTTGAATGGAGCGGGCGTCCTCGAACCATACTTCATGCTCGCGTCCGTTTTCGTCGCGATAGCGAAAATGCGGTGCCTGCGCCTCCGTATCGTATTCGATGGCAACGTTATACTTTGCGGCGAGGGCGATGGCTTGCTGCGGGCTGATGGCCTGGGCGTACGGGCCGCCGGGTACATATGGCAGCGTCCAGTCGTAGCCATACAAGTTTTGCCCCATCAAAATTTTTCCGGCTGGCATTTCAGAGATGGCGTACTCGAGAACGCGGCGGACCGGACCGATCGGGGACACCGGCATCGGCGGCCCGCCGCTGTAGCCCCATTCATACGTCATGATCACGACAAAGTCGACAATTTGTCCATGGGCGCGGTAGTCGTGTGCTTCGTACCAACGTCCGCGCTGGGTCGCGCTCGTTTTTGGCGCCAAGGCGGTCGACATCATCCACCCTTCTCGTGCAAACCGCCGTTTCGCTTTGCGCAAAAACGCATTATACGCCTCACGGTCTTCCGGGCGCAAATATTCAAAATCAAAATGGATGTCGCGGAAGCCATACCGTCTAGCGGTCGCGACAATGTTGTCGAGCAGACGATTTTGCAGCGTTTCGTTTGTTAACATAAGCGCGCCGAGCTCGTCGCTGAACTGCCCGTTTTCAATGTTGGCGACAACCATAACGAGCGTGACGCGGTTGGCGCGGGCAATATCCGGAAAGTCGTCAAGCGGCGGCTCTTGCAATGTCGCGTCGCGTCGGATCGCAAAATAAAAAGGACTCAAATAAGTCAAATACGGAGCGGCTTCGCGAGCGCTCGCCTCCAGCGCTGGGCTGACAGTCGCGCCGCGCGGTTCAATATAGGCGTTAAACTCCGCTCTTCGCTTGGCGCCGGGCGGTATATAAAGCCGCTGCCCGACCTTAAGCGGAGCGTTTAAGGAGAGGCGATTCACTTCGGCAAGCCGCTGCATCGGAATCGAAAATCGGCGTGCAATCGACCATAACGTGTCGCCGCGCTGCACCCAGTAAAAACGACCGACGATCGGGATCACGAGTGCCTGGCCGACAACGAGTTTATCAGGGTTTGGAAGCTTGTTGGCCCGGACAATTTCTTCCGCCGTGGTCCCGTATGCCTCAGCAATTCCACTTAACGTTTGTCCACTCTGCACTACGTGGATTTGCATACTTGACCTCCTAGTTGCGTCTTTATTCTCCATATTCTATGATGAAAAGAAAGGAGAAATGACCGTTTGTGTGAAGGGGTATACGATGAACACCGACGAGTACTACATGCGATTGGCAATGGAAGAAGCAAAAAAAGCGGAGCAGATCGGCGAAGTGCCGATCGGCGCTGTCATCGTTCAAGACGGCCGCGTCATCGCCCGCGCTCATAATTTGCGGGAAACCGAACAACGCGCCATCGCTCATGCAGAAATTTTGGCAATCGATGAAGCATGCCGGGCAACCGGTTCATGGCGGCTTGAGCGGGCGACGTTGTACGTAACGCTTGAGCCGTGCGCCATGTGCGCAGGCGCCATTGTTCTTTCCCGCATCGAACGGGTTGTATTTGGCGCGTTTGACCCAAAGGGAGGGTGCGCTGGGACATTGATGAACTTATTGCAGGAAAGCCGATTTAACCATCAGGTTAAGGTGGTAAGCGGGGTGCTTGCTGACGAGTGCGGTTCGCTGTTGAGCCAATTTTTTCGACGATTGCGCGAACAAAAGAGAAATGTTGGCGGGAGTGCCAACGAAAATTCCGTCGATTGACATTGCATTTTTTCCGCTAACGAGCTATACTGATAGTGCCGTGCTAAGCGGGGAGGTAGCGGTGCCCTGTACTCGCAATCCGCTCTAGCGAGGCTGAATTCCTTCTCGAGGTTAGTCTGTTGCGAGGCCTGTCTCAAGCAAGTGGTGTTGACGTCTGGGTCCCGCGCAATGGGATTCCGTGAACCCTGTCAGGTCCGGAAGGAAGCAGCAGTAAGCGGATGCTCCCATGTGCCGCGGGGACGCCTGGGCTGAGCTAACTGCTTGAGCAACGCTCGGGGCAGCTAATCGACAGAAGGTGCACGGCCTTACATAGCGATAGGGAACAAAACCCACTCATGGCGAGTGGGTTTTTTGTTATTTCAAATTGCAATAGGAAGTTATATAATAGATAGGACGAGAGAAAGAGGAGGGCCGTTTTCCGTGGCATACCAAGCGTTATATCGCGTGTTTCGGCCGCAGCGCTTTGCGGACATGGTCGGCCAAGAACACGTGACCAAGACGTTGCAAAGCGCCCTGCTTCAACATAAAATATCGCACGCTTACTTATTTTCCGGCCCGCGCGGTACAGGAAAAACGAGCGCAGCGAAAATTTTCGCCAAGGCGGTCAACTGTGAACAGGCGCCAGCGGCGGAGCCATGCAATGAGTGTCCAGCTTGCCTCGGCATTACGAATGGAACGGTTCCCGATGTGCTGGAAATTGACGCTGCTTCCAACAACCGCGTCGATGAAATTCGTGATATCCGTGAGAAGGTGAAATTTGCGCCGACGTCGGCCCGCTACAAAGTGTATATCATCGACGAGGTGCATATGCTGTCGATCGGTGCGTTTAACGCGCTGTTGAAAACGTTGGAGGAGCCGCCGAAACACGTCATTTTCATTTTGGCCACGACCGAGCCGCACAAAATTCCGGCGACGATCATTTCCCGCTGCCAACGGTTCGATTTTCGCCGCATCCCGCTTCCGGCGATCGTTTCACGGCTAAAGTATGTCGCAAGCGCCCAAGGTGTCGAGGCGTCCGATGAGGCATTGTCCGCCATCGCCCGTGCTGCAGACGGGGGGATGCGCGATGCGCTCAGCTTGCTTGATCAAGCCATTTCGTTCAGCGACGGGAAACTTCGGCTCGACGACGTGCTGGCGATGACCGGGGCTGCATCATTTGCCGCCTTATCGAGCTTCATCGAAGCCATCCACCGCAAAGATACAGCGGCGGTTCTTCAGCAGTTGGAAACGATGATGGCGCAAGGGAAAGATCCGCATCGTTTGGTTGAAGACTTGATTTTGTACTATCGCGATTTATTGCTGTACAAAACCGCTCCCTATGTGGAGGGAGCGATTCAAATTGCTGTCGTTGACGAAGCGTTCACTTCACTGTCGGAAATGATTCCGGTTTCCAATTTATACGAGGCCATCGAGTTGCTGAACAAAAGCCAGCAAGAGATGAAGTGGACAAACCACCCGCGCCTTCTGTTGGAAGTGGCGCTTGTGAAACTTTGCCATCCATCAGCCGCCGCCCCGTCGCTGTCGGCTTCCGAGTTGGAACCGTTGATAAAGCGGATTGAAACGCTGGAGGCGGAATTGCGGCGCCTGAAGGAACAACCGCCTGCCCCTCCGTCGACCGCCGCGCCGGTGAAAAAACTGTCCAAACCGATGAAAACGGGGGGATATAAAGCCCCGGTTGGCCGCATTTACGAGCTGTTGAAACAGGCGACGCATGAAGATTTAGCTTTGGTGAAAGGATGCTGGGCGGATGTGCTCGACACGTTGAAACGGCAGCATAAAGTGTCGCACGCTGCCTTGCTGCAAGAGAGCGAGCCGGTTGCAGCGAGCGCCTCAGCGTTTGTATTAAAATTCAAATACGAAATCCACTGCAAAATGGCGACCGATCCCACAAGTTCGGTCAAAGAAAACGTCGAAGCGATTTTGTTTGAGCTGACAAACCGCCGCTTTGAAATGGTAGCCATTCCGGAGGGAGAATGGGGAAAAATAAGAGAAGAGTTCATCCGCAATAAGGACGCCATGGTGGAAAAAAGCGAAGAAGATCCGTTAATCGCCGAAGCGAAGCGGCTGTTTGGCGAAGAGCTGATCGAAATTAAAGAATAAACCGTTTAAAGGAGGATGCCAAGATGATGCGTGGCGGAATGGGCAATATGCAAAAAATGTTAAAACAAATGCAAAAAATGCAAAAAGAAATGCAAAAAGCGCAGGAAGAGTTGGCGGAAAAAACGGTGGAAGGCACGGCGGGCGGAGGCATGGTGACCGTTGTCGCTAACGGTCATAAACAAATTTTGGAAGTAAAAATTAAAGAGGAAGTCGTCGACCCAGACGATATTGAAATGCTGCAAGATTTGATTTTGGCAGCGACAAACGATGCGTTGAAAAAAGCGGATGAGTTGGCTAATGAAATGATGGGGCAGTTTACGAAAGGACTTAACATTCCAGGGTTGTTCTAGGGAGGGCGTATGCATTATCCAGAACCGCTATCGAAGTTGATTGACAGTTTTATGAAACTGCCCGGCATCGGCCCGAAAACGGCTGCCCGCCTTGCATTTCATGTGCTGGCGATGAAAGAAGACACCGTGCTTGAGTTTGCCAAAGCGCTCGTTGATGTCAAGCGGCATATTCATTATTGCACGATTTGCGGACATATTACAGATACAGACCCTTGCTACATCTGCAAAGACGAGCGGCGCGACCGGACGACGATTTGCGTTGTTCAGGATCCGAAAGATGTCATCGCCATGGAGAGGATGAAAGAATACAATGGCCTGTACCACGTGTTGCACGGGGCCATCTCGCCGATGGAAGGCATCGGACCGGAAGATATTAAAATCGCCGAGCTGCTCACGCGATTGCAGGATGAGACGGTCCAAGAGGTGATTTTAGCGACAGACCCGAACATCGAGGGAGAGGCAACGGCGATGTACATCTCCCGCCTGTTGAAGCCGACAGGAATCAAAGTCACCCGCATCGCCCATGGCTTGCCGGTCGGCGGCGACTTGGAGTATGCGGACGAAGTGACGTTATCAAAGGCGTTGGAAGGGCGCCGTGAGCTATAGAGAAAAAGAAGGTGGGGATCGGTTTGTTATGGCGGCGAAAGGGGAAACTAAAGAGACAATTTGATGAGAAGTTAATGGCTGAACTACAAAAGGCTAGAACTGAATGGCTTGAGCAGAAACAACTCATCGAAAAAAGCGTCGATCCGTCTCCGGAGGTGCTGAGCGCATTGCAACTCGCTGAGGCCAAATATTTTTTCCTCCTCCGCGAAGCGAAGCACCGCCGCATCACACTTAAGGAAGTGCGTTAACTTCCTTATTTTTTTGTTCTTTTTTCCCCTGTTTCTCATACGTTGGTAGTACAAGCGTGCAAAAAGGGGGTTCAAACGTTGGAGCCGAAAGTCGTCATTACCGTGTTGCTAGCGCTTATCGCCGTTTTGCTTATCGTCGGCGCCCGTCTCAAAGCGCTTCGCCTGATCGGCTACGCTGCTATCCGCCTGATCGTCGGGGCGCTCGCGCTGTTTGTCATCAACGCCATCGGCGGGCATTTTAACATCCATATTCCGATTAACCTCGTCACCTCAATCGTTTGCGGATTTCTTGGCCTCCCTGGAGCGGCAGCGTTAATCGTGATTGACCGATATATTTTGTAGGCATCATTATTCAAGATGCCTTTAATTTTTTTGTTTAAAAGTTATTGACTTTTATATGACAATGCATTATATTAATTAATGTCGCTGTTCATGAAAGATATGTTGACAGCAAATTAAATGATATGTATAATAATAAAAGTGTGCAAGATAAACAAGTTCCTTGAAAACTAAACAAAACGCAAGCGTCATAAGAAAAGCGGAGGCGCCGTAATTTCGCCTAAAGGCAGCCTGCGTCCTGCGGGCAACGGCGAAATATCGCCATCCTGGCGATCTCGAAGCCAAATGTTCTTCACCTCGAGGGGTGCTTGCACCTCGAGGTAGAAGGTGATTTGGCAGAAGAGAGCGAGGCGCCGAAGCTGGACAATGCGAAAAGCGGAGGCCGCTTGCCTATCGGCGAAACGCGCTGAGAGGCCCGCGAGCGGGCTTAGCCCGCCGCAGCGGGACACGAAGCGTCGCGAGCCGATAGCGGCCGAAGCTAGACAGCATGAAAAGCGGAGGCCGCTTTGGCCGAAGCTGGACAATACGAAAAGCCAATCAACTTTCTTTTGGAGAGTTTGATCCTGGCTCAGGACGAACGCTGGCGGCGTGCCTAATACATGCAAGTCGAGCGGATCAAATCGGAGCTTGCTCTGGTTTGGTCAGCGGCGGACGGGTGAGTAACACGTGGGCAACCTGCCCGCAAGACCGGGATAACTCCGGGAAACCGGAGCTAATACCGGATAACACCGAAGACCGCATGGTCTTTGGTTGAAAGGCGGCCTTTGGCTGTCACTTGCGGATGGGCCCGCGGCGCATTAGCTAGTTGGTGAGGTAACGGCTCACCAAGGCGACGATGCGTAGCCGGCCTGAGAGGGTGACCGGCCACACTGGGACTGAGACACGGCCCAGACTCCTACGGGAGGCAGCAGTAGGGAATCTTCCGCAATGGGCGAAAGCCTGACGGAGCGACGCCGCGTGAGCGAAGAAGGCCTTCGGGTCGTAAAGCTCTGTTGTGAGGGACGAAGGGGCGCCGTTCGAAGAGGGCGGCGCGGTGACGGTACCTCACGAGGAAGCCCCGGCTAACTACGTGCCAGCAGCCGCGGTAATACGTAGGGGGCGAGCGTTGTCCGGAATTATTGGGCGTAAAGCGCGCGCAGGCGGTCCCTTAAGTCTGATGTGAAAGCCCACGGCTCAACCGTGGAGGGTCATTGGAAACTGGGGGACTTGAGTGCAGGAGAGGAGAGCGGAATTCCACGTGTAGCGGTGAAATGCGTAGAGATGTGGAGGAACACCAGTGGCGAAGGCGGCTCTCTGGCCTGCAACTGACGCTGAGGCGCGAAAGCGTGGGGAGCAAACAGGATTAGATACCCTGGTAGTCCACGCCGTAAACGATGAGTGCTAAGTGTTAGAGGGGTCACACCCTTTAGTGCTGCAGCTAACGCGATAAGCACTCCGCCTGGGGAGTACGGCCGCAAGGCTGAAACTCAAAGGAATTGACGGGGGCCCGCACAAGCGGTGGAGCATGTGGTTTAATTCGAAGCAACGCGAAGAACCTTACCAGGTCTTGACATCCCCTGACAACCCAAGAGATTGGGCGTTCCCCCTTCGGGGGGACAGGGTGACAGGTGGTGCATGGTTGTCGTCAGCTCGTGTCGTGAGATGTTGGGTTAAGTCCCGCAACGAGCGCAACCCTCGCCTCTAGTTGCCAGCATTCAGTTGGGCACTCTAGAGGGACTGCCGGCGACAAGTCGGAGGAAGGTGGGGATGACGTCAAATCATCATGCCCCTTATGACCTGGGCTACACACGTGCTACAATGGGCGGTACAAAGGGTTGCGAACCCGCGAGGGGGAGCGAATCCCAAAAAGCCGCTCTCAGTTCGGATTGCAGGCTGCAACTCGCCTGCATGAAGCCGGAATCGCTAGTAATCGCGGATCAGCATGCCGCGGTGAATACGTTCCCGGGCCTTGTACACACCGCCCGTCACACCACGAGAGCTTGCAACACCCGAAGTCGGTGAGGCAACCCGCAAGGGAGCCAGCCGCCGAAGGTGGGGCAAGTGATTGGGGTGAAGTCGTAACAAGGTAGCCGTACCGGAAGGTGCGGCTGGATCACCTCCTTTCTAAGGGGAAAAGCGGAGGCCGCCCGCCTATCGGCGAGGTGCGCTGGAGGGCCTGCGAGCGGGCTTAGCCCGCCGCAGCAGGACCGAAGCGTCGCGAGCCGATGGCGGCCGGAGCTAGACAATTCGAAAAGCGGAGGCGAGCGTTTCGCCGCGATGGGCAAATGTTCTTCGCCTGGAGGGATTTACAATCCCGAAGGCGAAGGTTATTTGACCCCGAGCGGCGGCGAGCCGGAGCTAGACAGAATTTCTTGACAAAACCTATCAGTTTGATTATAATGACGCTTGCTGTTTTGTTTAGTTTTGAGGGAACTTATTGTTCCTTGCAATGTGTATATGGGCCTATAGCTCAGCTGGTCAGAGCGCACGCCTGATAAGCGTGAGGTCGGTGGTTCAAGTCCACTTAGGCCCATTGGATGGGGCCTTAGCTCAGCTGGGAGAGCGCCTGCTTTGCAAGCAGGAGGTCATCGGTTCGATCCCGATAGGCTCCACCATATCAAGTTTTGCGTCTGTGCCTGTGTCTGCTAGCGGGTTCAGGGAAGCAAGATTCCTCGGCACAAGACTGCAGAGAAGTGAATTCAATGAAGTAGTCTCGTTTGCGTCTGCGTCTACAAGCGGATTCGGAGAAGCCGAATTCCTCGACGCAAACCAGCGAAGAAGCGAATTCAAAGGAGCTACTTTGCGTCTGTGCCTGCGTCTGCTAGCGGGTTCAGGGAAGCAAGATTCCTCGGCACAAGACTGCAGAGAAGTGAATTCAATGAAGTAGTCTCGTTCCTTGAAAACTAGATAACCGGAAAAGCGGAGGCGAGCGTTTCGCCGCGATGGGCAAATGTTCTTCGCCTGGAGGGATTTACAATCCCGAAGGCGAAGGTTATTTGACCCCGAGCGGCGGCGAGCCGAAGCTAGACAATTGGAAAAGCGGAGGCGCCGCGATCGGCTCTCGAAGCCAAATGTTCTTCACCCGCAGGGGTGCTTGCACCCCGAGGGGGAAGGTTATTTGGCAGAAGAGAGCCAGGCGCCGACGCTAGACATGAAGGAAGAAGCCGAGAGCGCAATAGGTTAAGCTGGAAAGGGCGCACGGTGGATGCCTTGGCACTAGGAGCCGATGAAGGACGGGGCAAACGCCGAAACGCTTCGGGGAGCTGTAAGCAAGCGTTGATCCGGAGATGTCCGAATGGGGGAACCCACTGTCCGTAATGGGGCAGTATCCATGCCTGAATCCATAGGGCATGGAGGGCACACCCGGGGAACTGAAACATCTTAGTACCCGGAGGAGAAGAAAGCAACCGCGATTCCCTGAGTAGCGGCGAGCGAAACGGGAACAGCCCAAACCAAGAGGCATGTCCTCTTGGGGTTGTAGGACCGCTCACGATGGGAGTGAGAAAGGAACGGGGTAGACGAACCGGTCTGGAACGGCCGGCCAGAGAAGGTGAGAGCCCTGTAGTCGAAACTTCGTTCCCTCCCGAGCGGATCCTGAGTACGGCGGGACACGAGGAATCCCGTCGGAAGCAGGGAGGACCATCTCCCAAGGCTAAATACTCCCTAGTGACCGATAGTGCACCAGTACCGTGAGGGAAAGGTGAAAAGCACCCCGGGAGGGGAGTGAAAGAGAACCTGAAACCGTGTGCCTACAAGTAGTCAGAGCCCGTTGATGGGTGATGGCGTGCCTTTTGTAGAATGAACCGGCGAGTGACGATGGCGTGCGAGGTTAAGCCGAAGAGGCGGAGCCGCAGCGAAAGCGAGTCTGAACAGGGCGTCAAGTACGTCGTCGTCGACCCGAAACCAGGTGATCTACCCATGTCCAGGGTGAAGGCCGGGTAACACCGGCTGGAGGCCCGAACCCACGCACGTTGAAAAGTGCGGGGATGAGGTGTGGGTAGGGGTGAAATGCCAATCGAACTTGGAGATAGCTGGTTCTCCCCGAAATAGCTTTAGGGCTAGCCTCGGGTTTAGGAGTCTTGGAGGTAGAGCACTGATTGGGCTAGGGGCCCAAAACGGGTTACCGAACCCAGTCAAACTCCGAATGCCAATGACTTATGCCCGGGAGTCAGACCGCGAGTGATAAGATCCGTGGTCGAGAGGGGAACAGCCCAGACCGCCAGCTAAGGCCCCGAAGTGCACGTTCAGTGGAAAAGGATGTGGAGTTGCCGAGACAACCAGGATGTTGGCTTAGAAGCAGCCACCATTTAAAGAGTGCGTAATAGCTCACTGGTCGAGTGACTCTGCGCCGAAAATGTACCGGGGCTAAACGTGCCGCCGAAGCTGCGGGATGACCGTTGGTCATCGGTAGGGGAGCGTTCTAAGGGCAGAGAAGCCAGACCGGAAGGACTGGTGGAGCGCTTAGAAGTGAGAATGCCGGTATGAGTAGCGAAAACAGAGGTGAGAATCCTCTGCGCCGAAAGCCTAAGGGTTCCTGAGGAAGGTTCGTCCGCTCAGGGTTAGTCGGGACCTAAGCCGAGGCCGAAAGGCGTAGGTGATGGACAACAGGTGGAGATTCCTGTACCACCTTCTTCCCGTTTGAGCGATGGGGGGACGCAGGAGGATAGGGCGAGCAGGCGGCTGGAAGAGCCTGTCCAAGCCGCAAGGCTGATCCGCAGGCAAATCCGCGGATCATAAGGCCAAGCGGTGACGGCGACGGATGGATCCGGAAGTCCCCGATTTCACACTGCCAAGAAAAGCCTCTAGCGAGGGAAGAGGTGCCCGTACCGCAAACCGACACAGGTAGGCGAGGAGAGAATCCTAAGGCGCGCGGGAGAACTCTCGTTAAGGAACTCGGCAAAATGACCCCGTAACTTCGGGAGAAGGGGTGCTCTTTGGGGTGAAGAGCCCTGAAGAGCCGCAGTGAAAAGGCCCAAGCGACTGTTTATCAAAAACACAGGTCTCTGCGAAGCCGAAAGGCGACGTATAGGGGCTGACACCTGCCCGGTGCTGGAAGGTTAAGGGGAGCGCTTAGCGGAAGCGAAGGTGCGAACCGAAGCCCCAGTAAACGGCGGCCGTAACTATAACGGTCCTAAGGTAGCGAAATTCCTTGTCGGGTAAGTTCCGACCCGCACGAAAGGTGTAACGACTTGGGCGCTGTCTCAACGAGAGACCCGGTGAAATTATACTACCTGTGAAGATGCAGGTTACCCGCGACAGGACGGAAAGACCCCGTGGAGCTTTACTGCAGCCTGATATGGAATTTTGGTATCGCTTGTACAGGATAGGTGGGAGCCTGGGAAGCCGGAGCGCCAGCTTCGGTGGAGGCGGCGGTGGGATACCACCCTGGCGGTATTGAAATTCTAACCCGCACCCCTTAGCGGGGTGGGAGACAGTGTCAGGTGGGCAGTTTGACTGGGGCGGTCGCCTCCCAAAAGGTAACGGAGGCGCCCAAAGGTTCCCTCAGAATGGTTGGAAATCATTCGGAGAGTGCAAAGGCACAAGGGAGCTTGACTGCGAGACGGACAGGTCGAGCAGGGACGAAAGTCGGGCTTAGTGATCCGGTGGTTCCGCATGGAAGGGCCATCGCTCAACGGATAAAAGCTACCCCGGGGATAACAGGCTGATCTCCCCCAAGAGTCCACATCGACGGGGAGGTTTGGCACCTCGATGTCGGCTCATCGCATCCTGGGGCTGTAGTCGGTCCCAAGGGTTGGGCTGTTCGCCCATTAAAGCGGTACGCGAGCTGGGTTCAGAACGTCGTGAGACAGTTCGGTCCCTATCCGTCGCGGGCGTAGGAAATTTGAGAGGAGCTGTCCTTAGTACGAGAGGACCGGGATGGACGCACCGCTGGTGTACCAGTTGTCCCGCCAGGGGCACCGCTGGGTAGCTATGTGCGGACGGGATAAGCGCTGAAAGCATCTAAGCGTGAAGCCCCCCTCAAGATGAGATTTCCCACCGCGTTAGGCGGGTAAGATCCCTCGAAGATGACGAGGTCGATAGGTCCGAGGTGGAAGCGTGGCGACACGTGGAGCTGACGGATACTAATCGATCGAGGGCTTGACCTAGTGAGAAAAGTGAAAGCGCCGCGATTAGCTCTCGAAGCCAAATGTTCTTCACCCGCTGGGGTGCTTGCACCCCGAGGGGGAAGGTTATTTGGCAGAAGAGAGCTAGGCGCTGGAACTGGACAGCAAGAAAAGTGGAGGCCGCCCGCTTATCGGCGAGGTGCGCTGGAGGGCCTGCGAGCGGGCTTAGCCCGCCGCAGCAGGACCGAAGCGTCGCGAGCCGATGGCGGCCGGAACTAGACAGCGAAAAGCGCAGGCGAGCGGCTTCTTCCGACGGTTATCTAGTTTTGAAGGAATGAATTTCCTTCTTGACATTGTTTATTTTTCAAGTATAATAAATGATGTCAAAATCAAACCGCTTGCCTAGTGGCTATGGCGGAGGGGAAACACCCGTTCCCATCCCGAACACGGAAGTTAAGCCCTCCAGCGCCGATGGTAGTTGGGGCCAGCGCCCCTGCAAGAGTAGGTCGCTGCTAGGCAATAAACGAGCAGCCAGTTGCATTGGTGCAATTGGCTGCTTTCGTTTTTTGAGGAAAAAACGATAAGGACCCGCTCAATGTCTCTCTTCCTTTCATCTACTAGTATAGAATGTTAGCAATGTGGGAAACATAGAGGATGGGAGGTGGAGAGCGTGAGGACATCAATAGCAGACCGGAATCAACGCGAACATGTATGCATCGTTTGTGAACAGGAAAAAAAGGAAGGGATTTTCCTTTTTGGCCATTTTCTTTGTTTGGACTGCAACCGGGCGATTGTGCAAACGAATACGGACGACCCGAACTACTCGTTTTATGTGCGGCAGCTGCGCAAAATGTTTACATCGAAAATTCACTCGTAATCAGGGCCTGCATTTGGGCCTGTTTTTATTTGCGATTGACGCGACTCGTGCGTTTTTTCGGACGTTTGTGATACTATATGTTTGATGTTTCTCCTGCATATCCCATGCATTTCGGCAGTCTGCCCGGATGACGGCCGTTCTGGGACAGACAGCAAGGAAAGAGGATGATGATGGATCAAACGAAAACTCCTTTATATGACGCTCTCGTGCACCATTGGGCGCGCCGCCCGGTTTCGTTTCACGTGCCGGGACATAAATACGGCGCTTTGTTTTCGAAACGAGGGCGAGATATGTTTGCGCCGCTGTTGGCGTTGGATGCGACGGAAATTTCCGGCTTGGATGACTTGCATCATCCTGAGTCGGTGATTGCCGAGGCGCAGGCGCTGGCGGCGGAGCTGTATGGCGTTAGGGAGACGTTTTTCCTTGTGAACGGTTCGACGGCAGGGAATTTGGCAATGATCGCCGCCGTGTGTGATGGAAAGAGGAAGAAAGTGATTGTACAACGCAATTGCCATAAATCGGTGATGCATGCATTGCAACTCATGGAAGCCACTCCTGTTCTACTTGCTCCCGAGTTTGATCGTGATGTGTGTGTCGCTTCGCACATTCGTCCTGAAGCGGTCAAAGAGGCGTTGGCGCTTTATGATGATGTTGCTGCGGTTGTATTGACGAACCCAAATTATTATGGAATGGCCGCCGATTTGACAGAAATCGTCCGTCTAGTTCATGAACATGGCATTCCGGTGCTGATTGATGAGGCGCATGGCGCCCATTTCGTTGTCGGCCCCCCTTTTCCGACATCGGCGCTTCGCTATGGCGCTGATGTCGTCGTGCAGTCGGCGCATAAAACGTTGCCGGCGATGACGATGGGAGCGTTTTTGCATGTAAACAGCGAGCGGGTTGATCTTGAGCGGTTGAAATATTTTTTGCAGTTGTTTCAGTCAAGCAGCCCGTCTTACCCGATTATGGCGTCGCTCGATTTGGCGCGGAGTTATGTCGCCCAGCTTTCAAAAAGCGATGCGGCGGCGATCGTGGCAGAAATTGAGAAGTTTAAAGCAGCCTTGGCCGATATTGATGGGGTGGCAGTCGTTTGTTCCCGCCATTTTGGCGTACAGACCGACCCGCTGAAAGTAACGGTGCAGACGCGCTGTTCCTTGACCGGGTATGAACTGCAACGTTGGCTTGAGCGCGAAGGGGTGTTTGTCGAGCTTGCTGATCGAATGAACGTGCTTTTCGTTTGCCCGCTGGCGGTAACCGGGCGGCTTCAGGAAGCAGCGGAGAAAATCAAACGAGCGTGGCGCGATTTGCCAGATGGCGAGGCGCCGGTGTGTAACGCTTCGCCTTTTCTCGGACCGCCGCTATCGGTTTTAGTCCCGTATAATGAGCTGCGCCATTTGCGGACAAAAGCTGTGGCGCTCGAGGAAGCTGAAGGACATATAGCAGCGGAAACGGTCATTCCATATCCGCCTGGGGTGCCGCTCGTGTGGGTCGGAGAACGGATCGGCCGCGGCCATATTGAACAGATCCGCCAGCTTCTTTGTCAGCGAGCGCACATACAAGGCGGAAGCCGGCTGAAAGATGGTCAGCTGGTTGTATACGAATAGGAAGGATGGAAAGGATGCCGCGAGTGATGAACGGATGCTTTTTTTCGTTTGAAGGGCCGGAAGGAGCCGGCAAAACGACGATGATCAGCAAATTGGAGTCGTTGTTGCGTGAGCGGGGGATTGACGTCGTGGCGACGAGGGAACCGGGCGGGGTGCGCATTGCCGAGGCGATTCGCTCAATCATTTTAAACCGTGATTATACGGAAATGGACGGGCGGACGGAGGCGCTTTTGTATGCGGCGGCGCGCCGGCAGCATTTGCTTGAGAAAATCGTGCCGGCGCTTGAGGCTGGGTGCGTCGTCCTTTGCGACCGGTTTGTTGACAGTTCCCTCGCCTACCAGGGATTTGCCCGCGGGCTTGGCATTGAGGAAGTATGGAAAATTAATGAGTTCGCTATTGATGGGTATATGCCGTCGCTGACGATTTATTTTGATATCGATCCGCAAATTGGGCTTGAACGAATCCGACGAAACCGCGGCCGGGAAGTGAATCGGCTTGACCTTGAAACGTTGTCTTTTCATGAGAAGGTGCGAGAAGGGTATCGGGAACTCGCTAGACGGTTTGCCGACCGCATTGTCGTCATCGACGCGAACCGCCCGCTTGATGATGTATTCGCCGAAACAACAGCCGCGGTGCTTTCCCGTTTGAAAGGAAGATGACAGCGCCATTTCCATGAATCCGACCGTGATGATTCCTAGCGGACATGATAGAATAGAAATAAGAAATCAAGGAAGAGTGATGGCGATGCGATGGGAACAGCTAGCGAAACGCCAGCCGGTGGTGGCGAAAATGCTGCAAAGCGGCTTGGAAAAAGGGCGGATTTCTCATGCGTACTTGTTTGAGGGGCAGCGGGGGACGGGCAAAAAAGCGGCCAGTTTGTTGTTGGCGAAACGTTTGTTTTGTCTGTCCCCAATCGGAGTTTCCCCGTGTCTAGAGTGCCGCAACTGCCGGCGCATCGACTCCGGCAACCACCCTGACCTCCGGGTGATCGGCCCAGATGGAGGATCAATCAAAAAGGAACAAATCGAATGGCTGCAGCAAGAGTTCTCGAAAACAGCGGTCGAGTCGGATAAAAAAATGTACATCGTTGAGCACGCCGATCAAATGACGACAAGCGCTGCCAACAGCCTTCTGAAATTTTTGGAAGAGCCGCATCCGGGGACGGTGGCGGTATTGCTGACTGAGCAATACCACCGCCTGCTAGGGACGATCGTTTCCCGCTGTCAAGTGCTTTCGTTCCGGCCGTTGCCGCCGGCAGAGCTCGCCCAGGGACTTGTCGAGGAGCACGTGCCGTTGCCGTTGGCGCTGTTGGCTGCCCATTTGACAAACAGCTTCGAGGAAGCACTGGCGCTTGCCAAAGATAGTTGGTTTGCCGAGGCGCGAACATTAGTGCTACAATGGTATGAGATGCTGGGCAAGCCGGAGCTGCAGCTTTTGTTTTTCATCCACGACCGCTTGTTTCCGCATTTTTTGGAAAGCCATCAGCTTGACCTTGGACTTGATTTGCTTTTATATTTATACCGCGATTTGTTGCATATTCAAACCGGGCAGATGGACGGCGTGTTATACCGCGATCAGCTGGACCGCCTGCAACGATGGGCGCTTGCTTGCCCGCAGCGGCGGATTGTGGCTGGCATGGAAGCGATTTTACAAGCGAAAACGCGTTTAAATACAACGAATATGAGCACGGCGTTGCTTGTTGAGCAGCTCGTTCTTCAATTAAAGCGGTAAAGGAGGGAGAGCCGTTGTATACGGTAGTCGGCGTCCGTTTTAAAAAAGCAGGGAAAATTTATTATTTTGACCCTGGCGATGCCGTTATTCCCGTCGGCGAATTCGTCATTGTCGAGACGGTCCGAGGCATTGAGTACGGAAAAGTCGTCATCGCCAATAAACAAGTCGACGAAAACGACATCGTGCTGCCGCTCAAAAAAGTGATCCGCGTGGCGAATGAGAAAGATAAATGGATTGTAGAAGAAAACAAAAAGGCGGCGCGCGAGGCGTATGACATTTGCTTGCGCAAAGTGGAGGAGCACGGGCTCGAAATGAAGCTCGTCGATGTGGAATATACGTTTGACCGCAATAAAGTGATCTTTTATTTCACTGCCGATGGGCGCGTCGATTTCCGCGAGCTTGTGAAAGACTTAGCGTCGATTTTCCGCACGCGCATTGAGCTGCGGCAAATCGGGGTGCGCGATGAGGCGAAAATGCTTGGCGGCATCGGGCCGTGCGGCCGCATGCTTTGTTGTTCGACGTTTTTAGGCGATTTTGAACCGGTGTCGATCAAAATGGCGAAAGATCAAAACTTGTCGCTCAATCCAACGAAAATTTCCGGGTTGTGCGGCCGGCTGATGTGTTGCCTGAAATATGAAAACGAAGAGTATGAGACGGCGAAAGAACAACTCCCGGATTTAGGGGAATATGTCGAAACACCGCACGGCTTCGGCAAAGTCGTCGGCTTGAACATTTTAGAGCGGGTGCTGCAAATCGAGCTTCCAGAATTCGGACGGGTCGTCGAATATACACTCGATGAGCTGATGAAAAACGGGACGTTGTCCATTCGCGTCGCAGATTAATTTGGGGTGGGGCCAGTGGAAAAAGTAGATAAAAAAGAAGTGTTTCGATCAGTGGCCAATATGGAAGAGCAACTTAGTTATTTTTACCGAGAGCTGGTACAGCTGAAACAGCGCGTAACGGAGCTGTTAGAAGAGAATCACCAGCTGCAAATCGAAAATGCTCATTTGCGCCGTCGGCTTGAACAATTGTCAGAAGCATGGGAAGAAGGCAAACGAAAAGGGGACAAACATGGCAAAAAACTCATCGACATTGGCGAAGGGTATGACAATTTAGCCCGCCTTTACCAAGAAGGGTTTCATATTTGTCACATCCATTACGGAAGCATTCGCACCGAGGGCGATTGTTTGTTTTGCTTGTCGTTTTTGAACAAAAACTAAAGGCAGCGCCACCCTTTCCGTTTCGGAAAGGTTATTTTTTTCAATGGAGGGTCGTGCGTCATGGTGGAATTGTACGAGGATGAACGGCTCGATTATTTGTTTAACGAAGAGCTCCGCATCATTCAAAGTCCATCTGTATTTTCGTTTTCCCTTGATGCCGTGCTCCTTGCTCATTTTGCCTATATGCCGATTCAAAAGGGGCAGATTGTTGATTTGTGCACGGGCAACGGGGTGATTCCCCTCTTGTTGAGCCGGCGAACAAAAGGGACGATCATCGGCATCGAAATTCAAGAACGGCTTTGCGACATGGCGAGGCGAAGCGTGCAATACAACGGGCTTGAAGGACAAATCGAGATCATACACGGCGACATTAAAGAAGCGCCGCAACGGATCGGTTACAGCCGGTACGATGTCGTCACGTGCAACCCCCCGTATTTTCCGGCAGTCGGCAAAGACGAACTGAGCAAAAATGAACATATCGCCATCGCCCGCCATGAAATTTATTGCACCCTAGAGGATGTGATTCGAGTCAGCAGCCAGCTGTTGAAGCAAGGAGGGAAGGCGGCGTTCGTCCACCGGCCCGGGCGGCTGCTTGACCTTGTGACGCTCATGCGCCAATACCGTCTTGAGCCGAAACGGCTCCGCTTTGTGTACCCGAAAGAGGGCAAAGAGGCGAACATGATTTTAATTGAAGGGACAAAAGATGCAAGCCCGGACTTAAAAGTGTTGCCTCCGCTTGTCGTGTATGATGAGAATAACGAATATACCGAGGAGACGAAGCGGATCTTATATGGCATTATTTCATCTTAAAGGGGCGGAACAAGGATGCTTTGGCAGCAAAAAAGTTTTACCGAACAAACAGAGCAAGGGACGCTGTACATCGTGCCGACGCCGATCGGCAATTTGGAGGATATGACGTTTCGTGCGGTTAGGACGCTTCAGGAAGCTGATGTCATCGCCGCCGAGGACACAAGGCAGACGAAAAAGCTGCTCGCTCATTTCGGCATTCATACGCCGCTCGTCAGCTACCATGAGCATAATAAATACGCGAGCGGCCGGCAGCTTGTCGAATGGCTGAAGGAAGGAAAAACGGTGGCATTGGTGAGCGACGCCGGGATGCCCGGCATTTCCGATCCGGGCTATGAGCTTATTGCTGCGGCGCTTGCCGAGCGTTGCCGCGTCGTCCCTCTTCCTGGAGCGAACGCGGCATTGACAGCGCTTGTCGCCTCCGGGCTGCCCACGGACCGCTTTTTGTTTGTCGGCTTTTTGAAACGGGCGAAAAAAGAGAAAAAAGAGCAGCTGCTGTCATTAAAAACAGCGGCGGAGACGTTAATTTTTTATGAGGCGCCCCACCGCTTGAAAGAAACGCTCGCTCTTATGTATGATATATTCGGCAATCGGCGCATCGCTCTTGGCCGCGAGTTGACGAAACGGTTTGAGGAGTTCATCCGCGGCGATTTAAGCGATGCGGTCGCCTGGGCGGAAGAACATGACATCCGCGGCGAATTTTGCCTCATTGTCGAAGGGGCGCGAGACGGGAATAAACAAGAGCAAGAGGGAGAGGAATGGTGGCAGCCGCTTTCGCTTGTCGAACATGTCGATTATTATATTCGCGAGCACAGCCTTTCCGTCAAGGAGGCGGTGAAACAGGCGGCCAGTGATCGAAATATGTCGAAACGCGACGTTTATCGGCAGTATCATCAACAGCAAGAAGAAGAAAAAAAAGAGTTTCTCTGAAGCCAGAGAAACTTTTTTATTCTTTTTCTTTGTCTGTTGCTGCTTCTAGATGCTGTTGGATCTCCTGCAGCAAAATTTCCGCGCCTTCGCGGCTTAAAATGATTTTGCCGCCGGCCAGTTTGAAGTTGTCGTCCGACACTTCGCCGGTGACGACACACGTCATGTTCGGCTTATACTTTTTCAAAATGATGCGGTCATCGTCAACATAAATTTCCAACGCATCTTTTTCGTTAATATCCAAAGTACGTCGCAGCTCAATTGGAATGACGACGCGGCCTAACTCATCGACTTTACGCACGATCCCTGTCGATTTCATCGTCGATTCTCCTCTCCGCAAAAAAGTTTTTTGTCGTTTATTCGTCAATATTCGACAAATTTCCTACAACCTAATCATATCAGTGTTTCCATTAAGCGTCAATCCTTTAATATGTAAAATTTAAAAAAAATGTATATTGTTATTTCAAAAAAAAGTTTGTTTAGAAAGAAAGGAGAAAACGAATGAATTTGCCCATCTAAACTCTATCCTTATATAACAAATTCGCAGCGATGATTGAAAACGCGGCCGTATTTTTGCCGGTTTGGGTATATTTTTTCAGCCCACGAGAAATAGATGTTTTTGTAGAATGAAAAAATTATGTAAAATAGAAGTAACGCCGCTCTCGTCGCCGGACGGGGGCTTTTGTGCTCAACAGTACGAGGGAGGGCCTAACCGATGGAGAAAAAAACGTTTTATTTGACGACGCCGATTTATTACCCGAGCGACCGCCTGCATATCGGTCATGCTTACACAACGGTGGCGGGGGACGCCATGGCTCGCTATAAACGGATGCGCGGCTACGATGTCATGTATTTGACCGGCACCGATGAGCATGGGCAAAAAATTCAGCGCAAGGCGGAAGAAAAAGGAGTAACGCCGCAGCAATACGTCGATGAGATCGTCGCTGGCATTCAGGAGCTATGGAAGAAGCTCGACATTTCCTACGACGATTTTATTCGCACAACGCAGGAGCGGCATAAAAAAGTCGTCGAACAAATTTTCACCCGTCTTGTCGAACAAGGCGATATTTATTTGGGCGAATATGAAGGCTGGTATTGTACGCCGTGCGAATCGTTTTACACTGAGCGGCAGCTTGTGGACGGCAACTGTCCGGACTGCGGCCGGCCTGTTGAGAAAGTGAAAGAAGAGTCCTATTTCTTCCGGATGAGCAAATATGTCGACCGCTTGTTGCAATATTACGAAGAAAATCCCGATTTTATCCAACCGGAATCGCGGAAAAATGAGATGATCAACAACTTCATTAAGCCGGGGCTTGAGGATTTGGCTGTGTCCCGGACGACGTTCGATTGGGGCATTAAAGTGCCAGGCAATCCGAAGCATGTCATCTATGTCTGGATCGACGCGCTTGCCAACTATATCACAGCGCTCGGCTACGGCACGGACAACGATGAAAAGTTCCGCAAATATTGGCCGGCGGACGTCCATTTGGTCGGCAAAGAAATCGTCCGTTTCCATACGATTTATTGGCCGATTATGTTGATGGCGCTCGGCTTGCCGTTGCCGAAAAAAGTATTCGGCCATGGCTGGTTGCTGATGAAGGATGGAAAAATGTCCAAATCGAAAGGCAATGTCGTCGACCCAGTGACGCTCATCGACCGGTATGGGCTTGATGCGCTCCGCTATTATTTGCTGCGGGAAGTGCCGTTCGGCGCTGATGGCGTGTTTACGCCGGAAGGATTTATTGAGCGCATCAACTATGACTTGGCCAACGACTTAGGCAACTTGTTGCACCGTACTGTGGCGATGATCGAGAAATATTTCGACGGCGTTATTCCGCCATACCGCGGGCCGAAAACACCGTTTGACCAAGAGTTGGCGCAAACGGCGCGCGAAGTGGTGCGTCAATATGAAGAAGCGATGGAGGGAATGGAGTTTTCCGTCGCGCTTGCCGCTGTTTGGCAGTTGATTAGCCGGACGAACAAATACATCGATGAAACGCAGCCATGGGTATTGGCGAAAGACGAACAGAAACGGGATGAGCTTGCCGCCGTCATGACCCACTTGGCTGAATCGCTCCGCCATATGGCGGTGCTGCTCCAGCCGTTTTTGACGCGCACGCCGGAGCGCATGTTCGCTCAGCTCGGCATCACTGATCATTCATTAAAAGAATGGGACAGCTTGTACGATTTCGGCCTCATTCCGGAAGGGACAAAAGTGCAAAAGGGAGAACCGCTCTTCCCGCGCCTCGACATCGAAGCGGAAGTGGAGTACATTAAGGCGCATATGCAAGGGGGCAAACCGGCCGCCGAACCGGTAAAAGAGGAAAAAAAAGCAGCGGAGGCGGCGGAAATTTCGATTGACGAGTTCGCCAAAGTCGATTTGCGCGTCGCTGAAGTCATCCATGCCGAACGGATGAAAAACGCCGATAAGCTGTTGAAGCTTCAGCTTGACCTTGGCGGCGAGAAGCGGCAAGTGATCTCCGGCATTGCTGAGTTTTACAAACCAGAAGAACTCGTCGGCAAAAAAGTCATTTGCGTCGCCAATTTAAAACCAGCCAAGCTTCGCGGCGAATGGTCGGAAGGCATGATTCTAGCCGGAGGCAGCGGCGGGGAATTTTCGCTGGCGACGGTTGATCAACACGTGCCGAATGGAACGAAAATCAAATAACGGTTTGCTTGGCAGGGGGGTGTTGCGCTTGACACCTCCTTGTCGCTATTTTGTAATGGAAATGTTAACGAAATGTGACGTATGTAACCAATTTCTATGCTACACTTAACATCAAGGTGGAAAAGAGGGCATTAGTATGCTGTTTGATACGCACGCACATTTGAATGCAGTCCAATACGAAGAAGATTTGGAACAAGTCATTGAACGCGCCCGCGATGAAGGGGTTTCACACATTGTCGTCGTCGGGTTTGACCGTCCGACGATCGATCGGGCGATCGAGCTGGCCGAGCGGTATCCGTTTATTTATGCGGCGGTTGGCTGGCATCCGGTTGATGCGATCGAGATGACGGACGATGATTTGCAGATGATTGAACAGCTCGCCGCCCACCCGAAAGTCGTGGCGCTCGGCGAGATGGGGCTTGACTACCATTGGGATAAATCGCCGAAAGACGTGCAACAAGAGGTGTTCCGGCAGCAAATCCGGCTGGCTAAAAAGGTGAAGTTGCCGATCATTATTCATAACCGTGAGGCGACGGCGGATATTTTAAAAATTTTGCAAGAGGAAAACGCCGCCGAAGTCGGCGGGATTATGCATTGTTTCAGCGGCAGCGTCGAGGTGGCCAAACAGTGCATGGACATGAATTTTCTCATTTCCCTTGGCGGACCGGTCACGTTTAAAAATGCGAAAAAACCGAAGGAAGTGGCGAAGGAGATTCCACTCAGCCATTTATTGATCGAAACCGATTGTCCATATTTAACGCCTCACCCTTTCCGCGGCAAACGAAACGAGCCGAGCTATGTCAAATACGTTGCCGAAGCGATCGCACAGATCAAAAACATTTCTTTTGCCGAAGTAGCGGAAACAACGGCGGAAAATGCCAAAAAATTGTTCGCCATCGACCGCTAAAATTAGGCGTCGAACAGCGGGGAAGCTTGTCGAAGGTGCGGCGAAGACGATAAAATTCTACAAATTCAGCCGATATGAGCCAACCGCGTGTCGACAAGTCTTCCTTCCTTTTTCACTGAATTTTCTGCATAATAGAGTATGCTCGTGCGTACATGTTAAAGGGAGAGGGGAATTCCGTAGAAAAAGGAGGCGTTCATCTGATGTTGCCGAATGGGAGGAAATGGCTGGACTTATGGAGGAAAAACGTGACCGTCACAGCGGGCGGGTTTCTCGCCATCTCCGCGACGACAGGGGTTGCTGGATATGAGATGGCCAAAGACGATGTGACGCTGATCAAAAACGGAAACAAACAAGAAATCCGCACTCATGCGAAAACGGTGAAAGAGCTGCTTGCGGAGCAAAACATTCAGCCGCGCAAAGAAGATTATGTTTATCCGTCCTTGCATTCGCCGATCACCGACGATCTCCATATTGTTTGGGAAGCAAGCAAAGAAGTGACGCTGACAGTCAATGGAAAAAAGAAAAAGATATGGACGACAGCCGATACGGTCGCGGAGCTGCTCCGTTCGCAGCACGTGGCGGTCGGGGCGTATGACAAAGTGGCGCCGGCGCTTTCGGCGAAAATTCAAAAAGGCATGGACATCGGCGTTGAAAAGGCGTTTCCAGTCCACGTCAATGTCGGCGGTAAACAACAGCAGGTATGGACAACTTCGACTACGGTCGCTGACTTTTTGAAGCAGCAAGGGATTCAGCTAGGTCAATTCGATCGGATAGAGCCCTCCTTGCATGAAACGGTCAAAGAACAGATGACCATTCGCGTGATCCGAGTAAAAAAAGTCACCGATGTAGTGGAAGAACCCGTCGACTTTGCCGTGGTGACAAAACGGGATGACTCATTGCCGAAAGGAGAGCGGCGCGTCATTCAGCCTGGAGAAAAAGGGACGGTTCAAAAAACGTATGAGGTGACATTGGAAAACGGCAAAGAAACGGCGCGCAAACTAATCGCTGCGAAAACGCTAAAAGAAAGCAAGGCGCGCATTGTCGCCATCGGCACGAAAACGGTGCGCTCAGCTGCCGCGCCCGACCGCCCGTCCTCGCGCGGCTCGGACCATGCCGCGAAGGAATTTTACGTCACCGCCACCGCCTACACTGCCTATTGTGCAGGCTGTTCAGGCATAACAAGCACGGGCATCAACTTGCGCAAAAATCCTTCCGCTAAAGTGATTGCGGTCGACCCGTCCATCATCCCCCTTGGGTCGAAAGTGTATGTGGAAGGATACGGATATGCCATTGCCGCTGACACCGGTTCAGGCATCCGCGGATATAAAATTGATGTGTTTTTCCCGGAACGGTCGGATGCGTTTCGTTGGGGCAGAAAGCGCGTGAAAATACGGGTATTGCCATAGAGATGCGATGGGAGAACGAAGCGGAGGGTTTTTTCCCTCTGCTTTTTTTCGCTATAATGGCATTGTGCCGCGACAATGCGCGCCGCTTCTGCTAAATTAGACGATGCAAACGGAAAAAAAGTTTCAGCGAAATTCAAAAAATAATAAGGGAATGAAGCGGCTTTCGGCGATGATTCGCCTTACTTTTGATTTTACCGGAAAGGAGGCATTGCAGAAATAGGAAAAAGAGACGATTCCGTTGTTTCTGCAATGGGAGGATGAAGATCAAAGAAGTGATCGTTGTGGAAGGAAAAGATGATACGGCGGCGATCCGGCGCGCCGTCGATGCCGATACAATCGAGACAAACGGAGCAGCAGTGGGCGCGGATGTCATTGAGCGGATCAAGCTGGCGAAAGAGCGCCGCGGCGTGATCATTTTTACCGATCCCGATTTTCCCGGCGAAAAAATTCGCCGCACGATTGCCGAACAGGTGCCGGGGTGCAAGCATGCCTTTTTGCCGCGCGAGGCGGCCAAAGCGAAAAACGGCAAGGGCATCGGGGTTGAGCACGCGTCCCCTGACGAAATCCGTCGGGCGCTCGCCAACGTGTATGAAGAGGCGTCGGATTGGAAGGAAGAAATTACGTTTGCTGAACTGATCGAGGCTGGGTTGATCGGCGGCGCGATGGCGCGCCGGCGGCGGCAGCGTCTTGGCGAGGAGCTGAAAATCGGCTATGCGAACGGTCGGCAGTTTCATAAGCGGCTGCAAGTGTTCCGCATTTCCCGTGATGCTTTTTATGCCGCGTTAGCGCACGTGATGCAGGAGGAGGCGGACGATGTATAAAGATATTGCAACACCGGGGCGGACGAAAGAAATTTTGGAGCGATATGGCTTTTCGTTTAAAAAGAGCCTTGGGCAAAACTTTTTGATCGATGCGAACATTTTGCGGAAAATCGTGGATGTTGCCGACATCTCCCCTGATACAGGAGCGATTGAAATCGGACCGGGCATCGGAGCGTTGACGGAACAATTGGCGCGGCGGGCGAAAAAAGTCGTCGCTTTCGAAATCGACGGCCGACTGTTGCCCATTTTGGCCGACACGCTGTCTCCTTATGACAATGTGCGCATCTTTCACCAAGATGTATTAAAGGCCGACTTGCATGCCGTCATCGCCGAGGAATTGGCTGATGTAAGCGACCGGATGGTCGTCGCCAACTTACCTTATTATGTGACGACACCGATCATTATGAAGCTGCTTACCGAGCGGTTGCCGATCCGCGGCATGGTCGTCATGCTGCAAAAAGAAGTCGCCGACCGTCTTGCCGCTAAGCCAGGGACGAAAGATTACGGCTCGCTGACGATCGCTGTGCAGTATTATACCGAAGCGGAAGTCATCATGACGGTGCCGCGCACCGTCTTTATGCCGCAGCCGAACGTTGATTCTGCTGTCATCCGGCTCGTAAAGCGGCAGCATCCGCCTGTTGTTGTCGACGATGAGGGCGTGTTTTTCCAAGTGGTGCGGGCAAGCTTCGCCCAGCGCCGCAAAACGCTGTTCAACAACTTAACAAACAATTTGCCGGGAGGAAAAGAGAACAAAGAGCAAATTGAACGAGTGCTCGTTGCTTTGGGCATTGACCCGCGCCGACGTGGAGAGACGCTTGACATCGCTGAGTTTGCTTCATTAAGCAACGCGTTGGCACCGCTTTTCGGCAAATGAAGGAGTCGTAAAGAAAGCGCTCCTCTGGGGGGGCAGCGGTCTTTTCGTCAACCAAAGCCGTCCAAACAGGCGTCTATCACCTATTGTCCGCACGTGCATATCGTATGGATGACAACGATTATGCAATGGAGTGAGCGGTGATGGACGTCATTAAAATCGGCGATATTGTCGCCCGCAAGTCTTACCAATGTGATTTATTGTTCCGAGTGATTGATATTAAAGAAAAAAACGGCGAGTGGGAAGCGATTTTGTATGGTGAAGATGTGCGCCTCGTCGCGGACGCTCCGTGCAGCGATTTAGTCGTCATCGATGAGCAGGAGCAACAGGAACGGAAAAAGCGGGAAATCGAGCTGATCGAACAATCGTATCGGCTTTTTCGCCAAGATTATCAGGCGATCAAGCAAAAAGTCGAATATCGGGCGACCGGCGGATACCGGGTGGAGAAAGATTTTTTTCAAATTCCGGGGCGCGTCCTCCATTTGGATGGCGACCCGTTATATTTGCGCAAATGTATGGATTTGTATGAGCGGATCGGCGTGCCGGTGCACGGCATTTACTGCGAGGAAAGCGAAATGCCGGAAAAAGTTGGCTACTGGATCGAGCAGTTTCGCCCTGATATTTTAGTCATCACCGGGCATGATTCGTATTCGAAGTCAAAAGGAAAGGTGCATGAGTTAAAAGCGTACCGCCATTCGCGCCATTTTGTGCAAACGGTGAAAGAGGCGCGCAAAAAAGTGCCCCATTTGGACCAACTGATCATTTTCGCCGGCGCCTGCCAGTCGCACTTTGAGTCGCTCATCCGCGCTGGGGCGAATTTTGCCAGTTCACCAGCGCGGGTGAACATTCATGCTCTGGACCCCGTCTATATCGTTTCGCGCCTCAGCTTCACCCCGTTCACCGAAACGGTCGACGTATGGGATGTGTTGCGCAACACGTTAACCGGGGAAAAGGGGCTTGGTGGGGTGGAAACGAAAGGCGTGCTCCGCACCGGGATGCCGTTTCGCCTCATTGAGGATCGAGAGGAAAACCGCCGCAGTTGATGGGCGGTTTTTTCTATACGTCCGTCGCATTTTTTTACAAAAAAGTTCCACATCACACATAAAAAGAAGGATATTGTAGAAAAGTGTGAGTAAAATATTTGTGGGTGACATTCCGAAATGATCCCCGACGAGGGTTGCGAACTTTTGTTCGCGACGCTCGTCGGGGCCACCAAGCGAAGCGCGGTAGAAAAAGCAAATGTCGTGAAAAAAGGACTCTCTCCCTGCTATGATGGTGATTGGCAAACCAACCGAAAACAGGAGGGAGAGAGTCCATGAAACATCTTACCACAGAATGGCTTTTATTAAAAGAGCTGGAGGAGCAATTCGTCAGAACTCTTCAAAAGGTGTTCGCTGTCTTGTTGGCGGCCCTTTTGGAGGAGATCGATCCACAACTGGCGGAAGCGCGGGACAAGCGCCGGCATCAGCTGAAAGACAAACGGCCGACTACGATCCAAACGCTGTTTGGGGAAGTGACATTCCGACGGAACGACTACTATGATCGGCAAACGGGGGCGTATACGTTCTTGCTGGATGCCGAACTGGGCTTTGATGGAGCCCAATCGATCAGCCCTTGCCTCGAGGAAACGGCGGTCGAGTTGGCCGTAGAGTGCTCTTCCTACCGCAAAGCGGCTCGCACGCTGGAGTCGATCGTGGGGTATACGGTCATGAGTCACGAGGCGATTCGCCGGTTGGTGCTCGAGGCCCCTGTCTCGCTGCACCACCCTGTTTCCAAACGGCACGGCCGAGTGCTGTTTGTGGAGGCGGATGGGCTGTTCATTTCCCGCCAGGGGAAAGGGAAACGGGCGAAAGAAGAGAAAATCCTGGCGATTCACGAGGGATGGAAACGAAACGGTTCGCAGCTTGAGCTGGTAAACCGGCGCCACTACCTCCATGAAGGGGCGGGAGACGTGTGGGAACGGTTTGAAGAGTGGCTGATGAACGAATATGCCTATGATCCGTGCCGGGACCTTTTGATCATCAACGGCGACGCGGCGTCGTGGATCACGGCCTGCCGGGAGTATTTTGGGAAGCGGGCGTGCTTTCAGCTGGATCGATTTCATGTGGCGCGGGAGCTGCGTCAGTGTCTGTCCGGCCATCCGCGTTGGCGGGAGGTGCGGAAGAAGCTGGCGAAACAAGACGAAGAGGGGCTTCTGGTGGAGCTGAACAGCGCGGTCGGTACGTTGGAGGACGAAGCGAAAGAGAAGCAGATGGCTGCCATGATCCGCCGGATCGAGTCGATGCCGGGATGCATCCGGGACTATCGGGAGTGGCTGTCGGAGCAAGGGTGGAGACGACCGGCATGCGTCCGATGGGCCACGCCGAGAGCGTGATGAGCCGGTTTGCGCATCGGGTGAAATCCCGCCGCAGCTGGAAAGACCAAGGGCTTCGGGCGTTTCTGAGGGCGATGGCGGCCCGAATCGACGGGATCGGGTGGAGAAAGGGACGGTGGGAGGAGCAAGAGCCCCAGTCGGCCGTCTCGGCCTCAACAAAGTCCAAGCGGATCGAACAGGCCAAACGGAAGGCCGGACGGTTATGGGCAGATGTGGTGCGTCAGAATCTACCGTGTCTGCAGCGGTCATCCGGGACGCCGATCCATCAAGCGTTGTCGGCGCTCCGGGATGGTGGTTGGGTGTAAAAAAATGGAATATCGTATCATCGCCTCAAGATGAGGGATGAGAGTCCGAAAGCGCTTACGATATTAATTCCTGAAAATGGTTCGCTAACTAGTGATTGACAACGCCCGTAGTGAACCGAAAAAATGTTCTCCACAAAGTCTTGACTGACTCTGTAGAAAAATATACATTGACAGAAATAAAAACGCCCTGATATAATTTTTATTTTTTGACTTTAGACATCATCTTTGTTATAATTACAAATAGTGAGGTGGATGATGAATGCCAAAGACTTTATCCGATATTAAAAAAACGCTGGATTCCAATATCGGGAAACGGTTGACGCTGCGGGCCAACGGCGGACGCAGAAAAATGATTGAGCGTTGTGGTATTTTGGCGGAAACATATCCATCCGTATTTGTCATTGAGCTGGATCAAAAAGAGAATTCGTTTGAACGCGTATCGTTCAGCTATGCCGACGTATTGACAGAGACGGTAAAGTTGACGTTTTGGGATGATGAGCAAGCAGGGGGGCAGTAGACAGATTTGTTTGCTGCTTTTTTGCTTTTTGTTTTTTGTTTTTTGTTTTTTGTTTTGTCATAAATAGGTGACGTGAACTACTCCCACTTCGCTTTGCTTGAAGCGGGAGTTTTCTTTCGGAACTATGATAAAACCGCCCCCTTTATTTCATACTAAAACTGCCGCAGCCGCCTTTTGCCCGGCCAAATGCAAAGCCGGCTTGTTGATGCGCCGGCGGGTTGCCAAACGTTTCATGCCATAGCGCCAATGAACATGGAAAGGGGGTGCTGACATTGGGTCGACGCCGCGGGATTATGTCGCAACGCTTGAAAGAAGAGCTGGCGAAAGAGTTGGGCTTTTACGATGTCGTGCAACGTGAGGGGTGGGGCGCCATCCGCGCGAAAGACGCAGGAAACATGGTCAGATTGGCGATTGAACGGGCGGAGCGGCAGCTGGCCGGAACAACGGAATAGCGCCGGCAGCGGGGCGTGTTGCGGCGAGGGTGTCCCGCGAACGGGGCGCCCTTTTTTTTGCATACATATATTGTTTGGCGTCGTCGCCAGAACATGGTAATATGATAAAATGGGTTGACGAAAGAAAGGCGGATGAGACGGGGCAAAGACGGCGGAGACGGAAAGCAGCCGATGGATGCCGATCCGCTTATTCATGATTGCGCGTGGAAGTAGGTGAGGATGAGTGAGGTTGTCGATAAAAGCGCCGGCGAAAATCAATTTGTCACTCGACGTTCTTTATAAGCGCCCGGATGGTTACCATGAAGTGAAAATGGTGATGACGACGATCGATTTGGCCGATCGCATTGAGCTTGTCGCGTTGCCGGAGGAAGATGCGATCCGCATCGTTTCGCAAAACCGCTTTGTGCCCGATGATTGCCGCAACTTGGCGTATCAGGCGGCGAAGCTTCTTAAAGAGACGTTTTCGATCCGCCAAGGGGTGGCCATTTCGATTACGAAGCATATTCCGGTGGCCGCTGGATTGGCGGGAGGAAGTAGCGATGCGGCGGCGACGCTGCGCGGGTTGAACAAGCTTTGGCAGCTCGGATTAACGATGGATGAACTGGCAGAGCTCGGGGCGAAAATCGGCTCGGATGTCGCTTTTTGCGTCTACGGCGGAACCGCCTTGGCGACGGGGCGCGGGGAAATCATCACTCCGATCGCTTCACCGCCGCCGTGCTGGGTTGTGCTGGCCAAGCCCCCGATCGGTGTATCGACGGCGGAAGTGTACCGAAACTTGGAACTTGAGCGTGTCAGCCATCCGGATGTCGATGCGATGGTGAGAGCGATCGAGCGGCAAGATTATGCGGCGATCTGCCGGTTGGTCGGCAACGTTCTTGAGGAAGTGACGTTGAAAAAATATCCGGAAGTCGCGCATATTAAAGAACAAATGAAGCGGTTTGGCGCTGATGCGGTGCTGATGAGCGGCAGCGGGCCGACCGTGTTTGGACTGATCGAGCACGATTCCAGAATGCAGCGGGTATACAATGGGTTGCGCGGCTTTTGTGACCAAGTGTTTGCGGTGAGAATGTTAGGAGAACGACATTCTCTTGATTAAACACGTACATTTTTGTTAAAATATATTTATAATATTCGGTTTCAGGAGGTCGGCTATGAAGCTAAGGCGAAGCGGCCGTTTAGTTGATATGACGCATTATCTTCTTGAACGGCCACATCAGCTCATTCCGCTTACATTTTTTGCCGAGCGGTACGAATCGGCCAAATCGTCGATCAGCGAAGATTTGGCCATCATTAAGCAGACGTTCGAGCAGCAAGGAATCGGAACCGTTCGGACGCTGCCCGGCGCTGCCGGCGGCGTGCAATACATTCCAAAAATGGATGCTGAGGAAGCGGAAGAAGTGGTTGCGTATTTGTGTGAACAACTGTCGCGTCCGGATCGGCTTCTTCCCGGTGGATATTTGTATATGACCGACATTCTTGGCGATCCCCGTATTATGAACAAAATCGGCCGCCTTTATGCGTCGATGTTTGCCGACCGTCCGGTGGATGTCGTCATGACGATCGCCACCAATGGGATTCCGTTCGCGTATGCCATCGCCAACTTTTTGTATGTGCCCGTTGTCATCGTCCGCCATGACAATAAAGTGACGGAAGGACCGATGGTGAGCATCAATTACGTATCCGGCTCGTCCAAACGCATCCAAACGATGGTCCTATCGAAGCGCAGCTTAGCGGAAGGAGCCAATGTGCTCATCGTCGACGATTTTATGAAGGCGGGGGGTACAATCAACGGCATGATCAGTTTGCTTCAGGAGTTTAACGGCAATGTCTCCGGCATTGGCGTGCTCGTGGAGTCGGAAGAGGCAAAAGAGCGATTGGTCGATGAATACATTTCGCTCGTCAAACTGTCCGAGGTGGATGCAAAAGAAAAGAGGATCTCTGTTAAGGAAGGCAATTACAAAGCGTTTTTGTAGCAGCTTGCTGCTTGACATAAAAATCAAGAAAGGAGACTGGCTCATGAGAAAAGTAGAGACAACGAAGGCGCCGCAAGCGATCGGCCCGTATTCGCAAGGCATCATCGTCAACAACATGTTTTACAGCTCGGGGCAAATCCCGCTCACCCCAGAAGGGGAACTGGTGAAAGGCGACATTCAGGCGCAGACGCATCAAGTGTTCCAAAACTTGAAAGCCGTATTGGAAGCGGCCGGAGCTTCGCTCGATACAGTGGTGAAAACGACCGTATTTTTAAAAAATATGGATGATTTCGCGGCGATGAATGAAGTGTACAGCCAATACTTCCCGAACCATAAGCCGGCGCGCTCATGCGTGGAAGTAGCCCGGCTGCCGAAAGATGTCCTTGTCGAAATTGAAGTCGTTGCCCTCGTTCCGTAATGATTAGCCCCACTTTTTCCCTACATAAAAATTTATAAAAAATTTTTCGAAAAAAAAGAAGGAAATGACTCGAACACGTGGAATTAATTACATCGAGTCTCATATAGGGGAAAAGGTGGTGAGCAAAATGGAAGTGACAGACGTAAGATTACGCCGCGTCAATACCGAAGGACGGATGAAAGCGATCGCCTCCATTACGTTGGACAACGAGTTCGTCGTCCATGACATCCGCGTCATCGACGGAAACAATGGGCTGTTTGTCGCGATGCCGAGCAAGCGCACACCAGATGGGGAGTTCCGTGATATCGCTCATCCGATCAATTCCGCCACGCGCGGGAAAATCCAGGAGGCGATCCTCGCTGAATATCACCGCCTCGGGAAGTTGGAAGAAGAACTTGAAGAAGCTGGCGCTTCGTAAACATATGAAAGGGAGCTTAGGTGAAATTCACCAAGCTCTCTATTTTTTTGGCAACCGCATTGTTTCCTTGAAAAGTGCCACTGATTCATATATATTCAATTATGGATAAAAGGGTAATTGGAGGCCTTTCACATGAAGCGATATGCGGTCATTTTGGCGGCCGGACAAGGGACGAGGATGAAATCAAAGTGGTATAAAGTGCTTCATCCCGTTTGCGGCAAGCCAATGGTTCAGCACGTCATCGACCAAGTGTCGAAGCTCGGGGTGGAAAAAACGATTGCGGTAGTGGGATTTGGGGCGGAACAAGTGAAAGAACAGCTCGGCTCCCAGTGTGAATATGCCCTGCAGGAGGAGCAACTCGGGACGGCGCATGCAGTCATGCAGGCGGCTCCGCATTTGCGCGGCCTTGAAGGAGTGACGATTGTCGTCTGTGGGGATACGCCGCTCATCACCGCTGAGACGATGGAGACGCTCGTCGAGCATCATATGGCCGCCAAGGCGAAGGCGACCGTATTGACGGCCATCGCTGATGATCCGTCCGGATATGGCCGCATTGTCCGCAACCAGGCTGGCCATGTCGAGAAAATTGTCGAACATAAGGATGCGAGCGAGCAAGAGCGGAACATTCGCGAGATTAACACGGGAATCTATTGCTTTGACAACCAGACATTGTTTCAAGCGCTTACAAAAGTGACCAACCACAACGCTCAAGGTGAATATTATTTAACGGATGTGATTGAAATTATCAAAGCGGACGGCGGCGTTGTATCCGCCTATCAGGCGCCGTCGTTTGAGGAAACGATCGGCGTAAACGACCGCATCGCCCTCGCCGAAGCGGAGCGGATCATGCGTGCTCGAATTTGCCGTCAGCATATGAAAAACGGGGTCACGATCATCGATCCGGCTTCCACTTATATTTCCGCCGAGGCGATGATCGGACGCGACACGGTCATTTACCCCGGCACGGTGATTGAAGGCGAGACGGTGATCGGTGAAGACTGCGTCATTGGACCGAATTCGGAAATTAAAAATTGCTATATCGGCCATCGCACATCGATTCGCCATTCGGTCGCCCATGACAGTGAGATTGGTTCGGATGTGACGATCGGCCCGTTCGCCCATATTCGTCCGCTGTCAAAAATCGACGATGAGGTGCGGATCGGCAATTTCGTCGAGGTGAAAAAATCGACGTTTGGCAAAGGAAGCAAGGCGCCGCATTTGAGTTATATCGGCGATGCTGAAGTCGGCGCCGATGTCAATCTTGGCTGCGGGTCGATTACGGTCAACTACGACGGCGTGAATAAGCATATGACCAAAAT
Organism: Geobacillus sp. C56-T3; assembly: GCF_000092445.1. NCBI lineage: Bacteria > Bacillati > Bacillota > Bacilli > Caryophanales > Anoxybacillaceae > Geobacillus > Geobacillus sp. C56-T3. The sequence goes on from NC_014206.1 coordinate 57,186, forward strand.
CGAAGACGGGGCGTTTATCGGTTGCAATGTCAATTTGATTGCACCGGTTACGGTAGGACAAGGCGCTTACGTCGCCGCCGGATCGACGATCACGAATGACGTCCCCGGTCGCGCGCTCGCCATTGCCCGCGCCCGGCAAGTCAATAAAGAAAATTATGTCGATCGCCTGCCAGGCAAGAAAAAATCTTAGCGGAGGTCTATCATGTCTGACTGTCAGCATCAATTAAAATTGTTCGCTCTGAACTCGAACATGAAGTTGGCGAAGGAAATTGCAGAAGTCATGGGAATCGAGCTCGGCAAATGTTCCGTTTCCCGTTTCAGCGACGGGGAAATTCAAATCAACATTGAAGAAAGCATCCGCGGCGACGATGTGTTCGTCATTCAATCGACGAGCGTGCCGGTCAATGAGCATTTGATGGAGTTGCTTATCATGATCGACGCGCTAAAGCGCGCCTCGGCCCGCACGATCAATATCGTGATGCCGTATTACGGCTATGCCCGTCAAGACCGGAAAGCGCGTTCGCGCGAACCGATTACAGCGAAGCTGGTCGCCAACTTGCTCGAGACGGCCGGAGCGTCGCGCGTCATCACGCTTGATTTGCATGCCCCCCAAATTCAAGGATTTTTCGATATTCCAATCGATCATTTGATGGGTGTGCCCATTTTGGCGGATTATTTCAAAAGCAAACAATTGGAAGATATTGTCGTCGTCTCTCCGGACCATGGGGGTGTCACAAGGGCGCGCAAGCTCGCCGACCGCTTGAAAGCGCCGATTGCCATTATCGATAAGCGCCGGCCGAAGCCGAACGTGGCGGAAGTGATGAACATTGTCGGGCAAGTGGCGGGGAAAACGGCCATTTTGATTGATGACATTATCGATACGGCCGGCACGATTACGCTCGCGGCCAACGCTCTAGCGGAAAGCGGAGCGAAGGAAGTGTACGCGTGCTGCACCCATCCGGTGCTGTCTGGTCCAGCGATCGAGCGCATTCAAAGTTCCAAAATTAAGGAACTGGTCGTCACCAATTCAATTGCCTTGCCAGAAGAGAAAAAAATTGATAAAATTGTAGAGCTGTCGGTGGCTCCGCTTATTGCTGAAGCGATTACGCGCGTGTATGAAATGAAGTCTGTCAGCGTCCTGTTCGACTAACGCAAGAAAACATGTTTAGCCCTTCTTGTTTTAGGATAAAGTAGTCAATAGATTCTAATTCAGGAAGGTGAAGAAACATGGCGATTGTGTTGGAAGCGAAAGAACGCACAGACAAAAAACGTTCGACATTGCGGCGTATTCGTTCGCAAGGCGGCATTCCAGCGATTTTGTACGGCAAAAAAGTCGAAAACAAAATGATTTTCGTCAGCGCCGCTGAGCTGGAAAAAGTGCTTCGTGAAGGCGGACGCACAAGCTTGCTGACGCTGAAAGTCGGCGGCGAGGACTACTCGGTGTTGCTGCGCGAGATGCAGCGCGATCCGTTGCGTGGCGAGCTGCTTCACGCCGATTTTCAAGCGGTTGATCTATCGACAGAAGTTGATATTGACGTTGAAGTTCGCTTAGTGGGCGAGGCGCCTGGCGTGAAGGATGGCGGCGTGTTGCAGCAAAACTTGCATGAGCTGTCCATCCGCGTCCTGCCGGCGAACATTCCTCCAGTGATCGAAGTGGACATTTCCGGACTGCAAGTCGGTGATACCGTCACCGTTGGCGACGTGCAAACGGACGGCAAATTTGAAATCAATCATGAACCCTCCGAAGTGATCGCCACGATCTTGCCGCCGCAACAAGAGGAAGAAATCGATAGCGGCGAACAGCAAGAGGCAGGGCAGCCTGACGCTGCGGAAGGAAGAGAAACGACGCCAGAAGAGTGACAGACGTAACCGTTTCGGTTACGTCTTTTGTAGTATCATGCAAAGAGAGGAGCGCGAGGATTGAAGCTGTTTGTCGGGCTCGGCAATCCGGGCGAGGAGTATGAGCAAACAAGGCACAATGTCGGCTTTTTCGTCATCGACGAACTGGCGAAGCGCTGGAATGTATCGTTAAAAACCGCTAAATTTCGCGGCTTGTTCGGAACGGCGTCCGTTTCTGGCGAAAAAGTAGCATTATGCAAGCCGTTGACATATATGAATTTATCAGGAGAATGTGTTCGCCCACTTATGGATTACTACGACATTGCCATCGATGATGTCATCGTCATTTACGATGACCTCGATCTCCCGCCAGGGAAAATCCGCCTTCGCTTAAAAGGGAGTTCTGGCGGCCATAACGGCGTCAAATCGCTCATTCACCACCTTGGCACTGAGCAGTTTAAGCGCATCCGCATCGGCATCGGCCGGCCGACCGGCGGTCAGCCGGTCACGGACTACGTGCTTGGCCGCTTTACGGAAGAGGAGAAACCGGCGGTGGACAAAGCGGTGCTGCGGGCTGCCAATGCGTGTGAACAGGCGGTGAAGGCGCCATTTATTCAAGTGATGAATGATTTTAACGAGTGAATATTTTCCTCTGAACTGGTGCACAATGTGAGTACGGGAGGCGGTCGAAGCGTCGGCTTCGCCTGCCTTGTGGACGGAACAGCCCGGTGCCCAGTGAGGAGGTTGGCTTGAATGGCGCTACATTACTATTGCCGCCATTGCGGTGCAAAAGTCGGAACGATTGAGCAAATGCCGATATACAGCGAGAAACTGGGATTCCACCACTTAACGGAAGAGGAACGCCTCGAGATGATTTCGTATGAACCGAACGGTGACATTCATGTGAAAACGATTTGCGAAGACTGTCAAGAGGCGTTGGCGCGAAACCCGGAATGGCATCAATACGAAAAATTCATCCATTAAGGGCGGCTTTGGGCGACCAAAGCGTTTTTGCGTTTGCGAAAGAATAGTGAGACGGAAAGAAACTGGCGTTGAGAGGAGGGAGAATAGGGGTGCTTTCGTTGCATCGCTATTTAGCTGAAAACCAAGATGTCCGTACGATCATTGAAGGGCTCCATGTCCGTTTGAAGGAACAGCTTGTCGCCGGGCTGTCCGGATCGGCCCGGTCTGTTTTTATTTCCACGCTTTACAAGGAGACAGGCCGGCCGCTGTTAGTCGTGTCTCACAATTTGTTTCAGGCGCAAAAAATGTATGACGATCTCGTTTCGTTGCTCGGGCCGGAAGACGTGTTCCTTTATTCAATGAACGAAGTGATCGCCGCTGAGATGGCGGTCGCCAGCCCGGAGCTGAAGGCACAGCGCCTAGAGATTATGAACCATTGGGCGCAAGGCGGAAAAGGAGTTGTCGTCTGCCCGGTCGCCGGCTTGCGGCGTTTGTTGCCGCCGCCGTCGCTTTGGAAGCAGTATTTGTTCACCTTCTCCGTTGGACAAGAGTTCGATGTAGAACGTTGTAAACAGAAGTTTGTGCAAATGGGGTACAAACGGGTCGGCACCGTTTCCGCCCCCGGAGAGTTCAGCGTCCGCGGCGGCATCATCGACATTTATCCATTGACCGTTGAGCTTCCGTACCGCATCGAGCTGTTTGATACGGAAATCGAATCGATTCGGACGTTCACTCCTGACGACCAACGTTCGCAAGGGCAAATCGAGCGCATCATGATCGGGCCGGCCGATGAAATCATTCTCGATGGCGAGACGCGGCGCCGAGGAATCGAGCGGATTGAAGCGGGGCTTGCGTCGAGTTTGGAAACGATGAAAGATGAGGCCGCCAAACAGCGGATGTATGAACATATTCACGCTGAGCTTGAGCAATTGCGCGAGGGGCAGGAAATCGAGCAACAATATAAATATATGTCCCTTTTTTATGAAAAGGTTGCGAGTTTGCTAGATTACCTGCCAGAAGACGGCGTGCTGCTCATGGATGAAATGAGCCGGCTGCAAGAGGCGGCGGAACGGTTGGACCGCGAAGAGGCGGAATGGTATACGAGTTTGCTTGACGGCGGGAAAATGATTCATGGCGTGCCGCTTTCGCATTCGTTTTCTGAATTATTGCAAAAACATCGATTCCAGCGGGTATACTTATCGTTGTTTTTGCGCCATGTTCCGTATGCCCACCCACAAAACGTCGTCAATATTACGTGCAAACAGATGCAAAACTTCCATGGGCAAATGGCGCTTCTTCAATCCGAAGTCGAGCGGTGGGAAAAGGCAAACTATGCGGTCGTCTTTTTGGCGCCGAATGCAGAGCGGGTGAAAAAGCTGCAATCATTGCTTCAAGATTATGAGATTGACGCGCTGCCGCTCGCGCGCGATGCGGCTTTGCTGCATGGCAAATGCCAGCTCCTTGAAGGAGATTTAAATACCGGGTTTGAATTGCCGTTGCAAAAAATTGCCGTCATCACAGAAGAAGAGCTGTTCAAAAAACGGGTCAAACGCCCGGTGCGCCGGCAAAAGCTGTCCAACGCCGAGCGGATCAAAAGCTACGCCGAATTGCAAGTCGGCGACTACGTCGTCCATGTCAACCATGGCATCGGGAAATATTTAGGCATCGAGACGTTAGAAATCAACGGGGTGCATAAAGACTATATTCATATCCAGTACCAAGGCGGCGATACGCTGTATGTTCCGGTCGACCAAATCGATCAAGTGCAAAAATACGTCGGCTCGGAAGGGAAAGAACCAAAAATTTACAAACTCGGCGGTTCGGAATGGAAAAAGGTCAAAAAGAAAGTGGAATCATCCGTCCAGGATATTGCTGAAGATTTAATCAAGCTGTACGCCGAGCGTGAGGCAAGCAAAGGATATGCGTTTTCGCCGGACACCGAGATGCAGCGCGAATTTGAAGCGGCGTTTCCGTATCAAGAGACGGAAGATCAGCTTCGGTCGATTGAGGAAATTAAGCGTGATATGGAGAGCGACAAACCGATGGACCGCCTCCTTTGCGGCGACGTCGGCTACGGGAAGACGGAAGTGGCGTTGCGGGCGGCGTTTAAAGCCATTATGGACGGCAAACAAGTGGCCTTTCTTGTGCCGACGACGATCCTAGCCCAACAGCATTACGAAACGGTGCGCGAACGGTTTCAAGGGTTCCCAATCAACGTCGGACTGTTGAACCGCTTCCGGACGAAAAAGCAACAAGCCGAGATCATCAAAGGGCTAAAAGATGGGACGATCGATATGGTCATCGGAACGCATCGGCTGCTGTCGAAAGACGTGAAGTTTAAAGATTTAGGCTTGCTCATTATCGACGAGGAGCAACGGTTTGGCGTGGCGCATAAAGAAAAAATCAAGCAGCTGAAGGCGAACATCGACGTGCTCACCTTAACGGCGACGCCGATTCCGCGTACGTTGCATATGTCGATGATCGGCGTGCGCGATTTGTCGATCATCGAGACGCCGCCTGAAAACCGATTCCCGGTGCAAACGTATGTCATGGAATATACGCCCGAACTCGCCAAAGAGGCGATTGAACGTGAGCTCGCCCGCGACGGGCAGGTGTTTTTCCTTTACAACCATATTGAAGACATCGATTTGAAAGCGGAAGAAATCGCACAGCTTGTCCCGGAAGCGCGCGTCACTTACGTGCATGGCCGCATGTCGGAAACGGAGCTCGAATCGACCATTTTGGCGTTTTTGGAAGGGCAATACGATGTGCTGGTGACGACGACGATCATTGAAACGGGCATCGATATTCCGAATGTCAACACGCTCATCGTCTATGACGCCGACCGGATGGGATTGTCGCAGCTGTACCAGCTGCGCGGGCGCGTCGGCCGCTCCAACCGCGTCGCTTATGCGTATTTCACCTATCGGAAAGATAAAGTGCTCAATGAAGCGGCAGAAAAGCGGCTGCAAGCCATTAAAGAGTTTACCGAGCTCGGCTCTGGTTTTAAAATTGCCATGCGCGATTTGTCGATCCGCGGCGCGGGCAACATTCTCGGCGCCGAACAGCACGGCTTTATCGACTCGGTCGGATTCGATTTGTATTCGCAAATGTTGAAAGAAGCGATCGAGAAACGGCGCGGCATCAAGCGAGAAGACGAGCAGCCGGATGTCGTCATCGATGTCGAAGTCGACGCCTATATTCCGAGCACATACATTGCAGACGAGTTGCAAAAGATCGAGATGTACAAGCGATTTAAGGCAGTGGAGACGCTCGAAGACGTTGAGGCGCTGCGTGAGGAAATGGTCGACCGCTTCGGCGATTATCCAGATGAAGTTGCGTATTTGTTCCAAATTGCTGAGTTGAAGGTGTTGGCCAAGCAGCTTGGCGTCGAATCGATGAAGCAACATAAGCAGCAAATTGACATCTTGTTTACTGAACAGGCATCGAAAACGGTGGAAATCCAGCGTCTATCTGACATCGGACGCCGGCATGGCCGCTTATTCGGGTTTGGCATGGACGGAGCGAAGCTGAAAATTGTGCTCTATATCAAGGAAATGAAGCCGCACGAGTGGCTGATGATTTTAGAGGAGACGCTGCGGCGGCTGTCTGGGGTGGAAAATGAGAAGTCGGTGACGGCATAATCAAGAAAAAGTTTTATGATGTTTATCGTTTCCTGCATGTGGCGATAATGAAGGATGGGCAATTTTATCAAAATGGCCAAAATCACTTTCATCACGTATAGAACGTGGATTGTGAAGGATACTAATGACAACAATGGTGAATTCCCCATTGCAAGGGTTCATCGGAGTATCCTTCAAATCCTAGATGAAAGTGAGGGTATACAAGGCATGAAAGCAACCGGTATTGTTCGTCGCATTGATGATTTAGGGAGAGTTGTCATTCCGAAGGAAATTCGCAGAACGTTGCGCATTCGCGAAGGAGATCCACTCGAAATATTTGTTGACCGCGATGGAGAAGTCATTTTGAAAAAATATTCGCCGATCAGTGAATTAGGCGACTTTGCCAAAGAGTACGCCGAAGCGCTGTTTGACAGCCTCGGCCAGCCTGTGCTCATTTGCGACCGCGATGTATACATCGCTGTCGCCGGCGTTTCGAAAAAAGAGTATATGAACAAAAGCGTCAGCCCGTTGGTGGAAAAAGCCATGGAAGACCGCAATTCCATCCTCCATACGGAGGAAGGGGAAGTCGAGCTCGTTGACGGGATGACGGAAACGTTGAAGTCGTATACGATCGGCCCGATTGTCGCCAACGGCGATCCGATCGGAGCAGTCATCATTTTATCGCGCGAGAAAACGCTTGGTGAAGTGGAGCATAAAGCAGTAGAAACAGCCGCCAGCTTTTTGGCTCGACAAATGGAACAATAGGCGAAACAACAAGGCAGCTTCACAGGCTGCCTTTTTTTCCGCCCGGCAAATGGGGGCGAGATGCCTTGAATCCCGGAATCGCTTCCACATCCTGCTTTTTCGTCCGCCTGGCTTGCGGAACAGCGCATGAAGCCGTGCGAGTTGACCATCACCTTTGTCCAACAGGCGGAAGTTGCGCTATAATATCGAGCGTAGCCATCATGGCGCTTGGCGGCTTCTATCGCCCTCCGGCGTCTAGGTTGAGTGGGTTGTCTATGCGAGGGGAGAAACTGGATGGGAAACGTATGGAAAGGGGCGGCGATCTTAACGGCCGCCGCTTTGGCCGCGAAACTATTAAGCGCTTTGTACCGTGTTCCGTATCAAAATATGGTCGGGGACATTGGTTTTTATATTTACCAACAAGTGTACCCGATTTATGGCATCGTCGTCGCACTCTCGCTGACCGGCTACCCGGTTGCCGTCTCGAAGCTTGTCGCCGAGCGGTTGGCGGGACAGGATGAAGCGGGCGCTGCCGCTAGTGTGCGCGTCGCCTTGTTGGTGTTAAGCGTCCTTGGCGTCATCCTGTTTGCTTCGCTGTATCTAGGGGCGGGGGTGATTGCCTCGGCGATGGGCGATGGACGGCTTACGCCGCTCGTGCGCTTGCTTTCATTTTCGTTTTTGCTGTTTCCGCCCATCGCGTTGTTGCGTGGCTATTTCCAAGGGCGGCATGATATGACGCCGACGGCGGCGTCCCAAGTTGGCGAGCAATTCGTCCGGGTGACGGCGATTTTAGGGCTGTCGTATGGAGCGGTGCAGCGCGGCGCCGACGTCTATGCTTGCGGCATGGCAGCGGTCGCAGGGACGCTAGTAGGCATGGCGGCGGCGCTTTTCATTTTGCTTTTCTTCCTGTCCCGGCGTCGGCGGCTAAAAACGTCGGGCCGCACGCCGCCAGCTTGGGATCGACAGGTGGGCCGGCGTTTATTGACGGCGGGGACGGTCATTTGCTTGACGAATATGGCGTTGACGCTGATTCCACTCGTCGATTCATTTTTATTCGTTCCGCTTCTACAGGAAGCGGGGGCAAGGCTCGATGAGGTGCAGCGGCTAAAAGGAGTGTACGACCGCGGTCAGCCGCTCATTCAGCTCGGCACGGTCGTCGGCACGTCGTTTTCATTGGCGCTTGTTCCACTTCTTTCCGGAGCGCGCCGCCAAGGTGCCGTTTTCGCCTATGGAGCGCTGTCCATCCGGCTTGCCGTTGTCATTGGGCTTGGTGCTTCGTTAGGGCTCATTTGCCTCATTCGACCGATCAATGCGATGTTGTTCGAGAATGACTACGGTTCGTCGGTTCTCGCCGTCTTGTCCTCCTCTGTCTTTTTTACTACGATCGCGTTGACCGCCTCTGCATTATTGCAAGGAATGGGGAGGGAATGGACGGCCGCTGCCGGCGTGGCGTTGGCAGTGGCGGGGAAGGCCGCGCTTATGCATTGGCTTGCTCCGCGGTTTGGAGCGCTTGGCGCCGCCGCGGCGACGACGGGTGCTTATGCGCTCATGGCAGGCTTTTTATGCGCCTTTTTGCCGCGTGAATATCGGACGGCGGGCCGGAAATACATGTACCCAACCGTGAAAGCGGCCGCTATGATGGCCGTCGTCTTGCATGGGTATAGGTGGCTGATGGACAGCTCGAGCGAGGGGCGGCTATGGGCGGCTGCCGAGGCGCTTGGCGGCGTTGCCATCGGTGCTGTCGTTTACCTTGCGTGTATTGTGAAAGGACATGTTTTTTCTGAACAGGAGTTGGCAGCTCTCCCATTGGCTAATAAATTCCGTCTACGATTAGGAGGCAGGTGATCGGCGATGAATACGATTTATGTGTTCGGCCTCGGCGCCGGAGATGTAAAACAGCTGCCGATCGGTGTGTACCGAAAGCTAAAGCGGGCGCATCCGCTCTTTTTGCGGACGAAAGAACACCCGGTGGTCAAATGGCTTACGGAGGAAGGGATTGCGTTTACGTCATTTGATGAAGTGTATGAAAAACACGAGCAGTTTGCTGATGTGTACGCTGACATCGTTGATCAATTGACGGAACAGGCGAAGCGCGGCGATGTGTTTTACGCTGTTCCCGGCCATCCGCTTGTTGCCGAGCGGACGGTGCAGCTTCTTTTCGAAGCTGAGCGGCGCGGCGTCTGCCGAATCGTGATCGAAGGTGGTCAAAGCTTTTTGGATGCGCTGTTTACGGCGGTGCGCATCGATCCAATTGAAGGGTTTCAGTTGCTTGATGCGACGACTTTTCGAGGAGAAGAATGGTCGCCTTCACTGCATGCTGTTTTTTGTCAAGTGTACGATTCGTTTGTGGCCTCGAACGTGAAGCTTTCTTTGATGGAGCAGCTTCCCGACGATTACCCGATCTACATTGTCACCGCGGCAGGCACGAAGGACGAGCAAGTAAAGCGCGTGCCGCTTTATGAGTTGGACCGCGAGACGGGGCTTGACAACTTGACAAGCGTCTACGTGCCGCCGGTGAAGGACGAGCCGTTGCTTTACCACCGGTTTGAGACGCTGCGCCGCGTCATCGCCACGCTGAGAGGGCCGAACGGCTGTCCATGGGATCGGAAGCAGACGCATGCGTCGCTGAAGCGCTATTTGCTTGAGGAGGCGTATGAGCTGCTCGAGGCGATTGACGAGGGTGACGATGATCATATGGTCGAGGAGCTTGGCGACGTATTGCTGCAAGTGATGCTCCATGCGCAAATCGGCGCCGACCGAGGGTTGTTTTCGATCGACGACGTCATCCGCACGCTGACGGCGAAAATGATCCGACGCCACCCGCATGTGTTTGGCGATGTCACGGCCGAGACGGCCGAACAAGTCGTTGCCAACTGGGAGAAGATCAAGGAGAAAGAAAAAGGAGGCGGGCTTTCGGAATCGATTCTTGCCGACATTCCGAAAAGTCTGCCGGGGACGATGCGGGCGTACGAGCTGCAGAAACGAGCGGCGAAAGTCGGGTTTGACTGGGATGATGCCGCGCCGATATGGCAAAAAGTCGAAGAAGAAATGGCCGAGTTTCGAGCCGAAACGTCCGGCGGCCGTCGCGATCGGCTTGTCGGCGAGTTTGGCGATCTATTGTTCGCGCTCATCAACCTTGCCCGTTATTACGGGATTCAACCGGAAGAAGCGTTGCAAATGGCCAACGACAAATTTGCCCGCCGTTTCGCTTATATCGAGGAACAAGTGCGAAAAAGCGGCCGATCGATCACCTCGTTTTCGCTTGCCGAACTCGATCGTTTTTGGGAAGAAGCCAAAGAAAACGAACGGTAAGGGGGATCATGCAATGCGCCTTGATAAATTTTTAAAAGTGTCCCGCCTCATCAAACGCCGCACGTTGGCGAAGGAAATCGCCGATCAAGGGAGAGTGTGGATCAACGGCCATGTCGCCAAAGCGAGCTCCGATGTGAAAGTCGGCGATGAATTGACGATTCAATTTGGGCAAAAGCGGGTAACGGTAAAAGTGACGGATCTAAAAGAAACAACGAAAAAAGAGGAGGCAACCGGGCTGTACGAATTGATCCGCGAAGAACGGACCACCCCGGCGCCGGAACAAGACGACGTCTAATTTGTCCTGCAGGCTTGTTCTAAACCATCCCCCGCTGACATACATATGGTACAAACAACGGATGAGAAAAGGCGGTTGGCCTTGCCGGCTTTCTATACTAAATGGAAATGCGGGGGATGAACATGAGTCGACACGATGAATTTGGCGGAAGCACGAACAAAGGTCCGGTCCAGGAACATGATGTGATCATGCGCGGCCGGCGCCTTCTTGACATCACCGGGGTGAAACAAGTCGAGAGCTTTGACAACGAGGAGTTTTTGCTTGAGACGGTCATGGGCTTTTTGGCCATCCGCGGGCAAAACTTGCAGATGAAAAACTTAGATGTCGACAAAGGCGTTGTTTCGATTAAAGGGCGCATTTTCGACCTCGTTTATTTAGATGACCATCAGGAGAAGGCTAAAGGATTCTTTAGCAAGTTGTTCAAATGAATGTCAGCATACAGCTGTACACCATGCTGGCGATGATTGGCATGGGCGGCTGGCTTGGCCTGGCGTGGGATACGTACAGCCGGATGTTGAAACGGCATGAGCGGGCGCACTGGCTCGTCTTTGTGAATGACGTGCTGTTTTGGGCGGTGCAGGCGCTCATCGTGTTTTATGTGCTTCTTTTCGTCAATGAAGGCGAGCTTCGCTTTTATTTGTTTCTCGCGCTTTTATGCGGATATGCCGCTTATCAAAGCTTGCTCCGCTCCTTTTATGTTCGGGTGCTCGAGTGGTTCATTGGGCTGGCGGTAAGACTCGGACAGACGCTCGTTCAGCTGTTCCGCCTCATGGTCATGCGCCCGCTCATCCTCCTTGGGCAAATGGCGCTGGCACTTCTATTGTTCGCTTGGCGGCTTTTGTTGTGGATCGTTCGGTTTGTGCTGCTGGCTGTTTGGAAGATGATCCGCCTTTTGCTTGCTCCGCTGCGTTGGACGGGCATCATGATTTGGCGGCGGGTGCCGCCGCAAAGACGAGCCGGGGTGGAAAAATTTTTTCGACGTTTAAAAGGATTTGCTGGACAAATCAAGAATACAAAAGAGAAAATAAGCATGTGGTTTGCGAAATGGCGCGAGTAAAAGAGGTGTAAACGCGATGAACGTGCCCCGGAGAACGAATGTGACGAAGCTGTCGTCGACGTACATAGCTGAGCATGAGGAGAAAAAGCAGAAGGCGGCGAGAAGACGGCGGGCTGTCGCTGTCCGTTTGGTTGTCTGGTCGTTGTTGTTTGCGATGTTCGCCTCCGCTCTTGTCTACACCTTGCACTCGCAAGCGAAGGCGATCGATGCAAAAACGGCGGAACAGCAAAAGCTGAAAGAGCAGCTTGCGGAGCTTAAACGGAAGGAAAAGCAACTGAAAGAGGAAATGAAAAAGTTGCATGATGATGACTATATCGCCGAGCTGGCGCGGAAAAAATATTACTTATCGAAAGATGGAGAAATTATTTTCGTCTTGCCGGAAAAATAATTTTGCCTGCGAATGCCCGTTTTCTATGGGCATTCGTCATATTGACACGCATTTTTTTCATTCGCTATAATAAAAAAAACACCATCTTTAAAGCGTTTTAAGGAGGAGCACTTTTTTTATGTCGATTGAAGTAGGCAGCAAGTTACAAGGCAAGGTCACGGGCATTACGAAATTTGGAGCGTTTGTGGAGCTGCCGGAGGGGGTCACAGGACTCGTTCACATTAGCGAGGTAGCCGATAACTATGTCAAAGACATCAACGATCATCTGAAAGTCGGCGATATGGTGTATGTCAAAGTCATCAACGTCGGTCAAGATGGAAAAATTGGCCTGTCCATTCGCAAAGCAAAAGACACGCCTTCTTCGCAGCGGCCGCGCCATCGGACAAACGACCGCTCCGCGGCGGACAGCTTAGAACAAAAAATCAGCCGATTCTTAAAAGAGAGTGAAGACCGATTGGCATCGCTGCGCCGTCATACGGAGTCGAAGCGGGGAGGTCGTGGAGCGAGACGGGGGTAACTTGCTGCTGAAAGATTGTTTGAAGGATGACAAATTAGGAAACAAGCATCCGTCGCTATGGATGCTTTTTTGTTTCTGTATGGAATAAGAGGATATATTTCCCCTCTGCATTTTCCGCCTATATGTATTGACAATCGTCATCTCCTCCGTTATGATATAAACTGTTGTCACACGGCGGTGTAGCTCAGCTGGCTAGAGCGTACGGTTCATACCCGTGAGGTCGGGGGTTCGATCCCCTCCACCGCCACCAACAATCAAAAATGGCCCGTTGGTCAAGTGGTTAAGACACCGCCCTTTCACGGCGGTAACACGGGTTCGAATCCCGTACGGGTCATCGCAAACGAGCATGCGCCATCAAGCGACATGCTCGTTTTTCTTTTTTGTCTCTTTCTGTCGGAACAAGCCTGTTGACCGCGTTTTGCCGTGGAAAACGTCGAACGATTTTTTATTTTTCTCTGTGGTTTTGACAAATTTCTGACAATTCAAGCTATATAATAGGGGGTAATAGAAAGGTAAAGGAGAGGATCGGGAATGGAAAGAGTAGAAAGAGGGACGGTGCGCCGCAGCATTTCGGAAGTGCCGATTCATGACACGCAAGCAACGGTGTCGCGCTGGATGCGCCATGTGAAGCTGCGCCTTGGTCATCTGTTCATCCATCAAGGCTTTTTGCTTCTTCTTGTCGGCTTTTTGCTTGGACGAGCGTTGATTTTATCGAAGCTGACCCCGTTCGCTTTGCCATTTTTCGTTTCGGTCTATATGCTGCGCCGCGACAAGGCCGCTTTTGCGTTGATCTCGCTGTTGGCCGGTGCTTTGACGCTGTCGCTTGATGTGGCGCTGTTTGTCGGCATTTCCATTTTTGGCTTTCTCTTTATTTACGGATGGGTGCGGAGGGTGATCAGTGAGTCACTGAAAATCGTTCCATTTGTTGTGTTTGTGCTGTCTCTTTCCGCCAAATGGCTGATCTCCTATTATTGGCTCGGAGAGCGATCGGTCTACGGCGCCGCCATGGCGGTCGTCGAAGCCGGGCTGTCGCTTGTATTGACCTTGATTTTTATGCAAAGCATCCCGTTGTTGACAGTGCAGAAGCATAAACATGCGTTGCGAGCGGAAGAGATCATTTCGTTGATCATTTTGCTCGCCTCGATGTTGACCGGGATGATCGGTTGGGCTGTGTACGGTTTGTCGCTTGAGCATGTGATGTCGCGCTACCTCGTTTTGTTGTTCGCGTTTGTCGCCGGGGCGGCGACCGGCTCCACCGTCGGCGTTGTCACCGGGCTTGTACTGAGCTTGGCAAATGTCGGCAACTTGTCGGAAATGAGTTTGCTTGCTTTCGCCGGGCTGCTTGGCGGGTTGCTGAGGGAAGGGAAAAAACTTGGGGTGGCGTTCGGCCTCCTCGTCGCGACGCTGTTGCTTGGTTTATACGGCGAAGGGAAGAGTGAGCTTGTGCCGACGTTGCTTGAATCCGGCATCGCAATTATGCTGTTTTTTGGTACATCCCGTTCACTGACGGAGAAAATCGCCAAATACATTCCCGGCACGGCAGAATATATCAATGAGCAACAACAATACGTCCGGAAAATCCGCGATATGACGGTGCAACGCGTCTCGCAGTTTTCCAACGTCTTTCAGGCGCTGGCGGAAAGCTTTTCGCCCGAACCGCTTCCGGATGCCAATGAATACAGCGACCGTGAAGTCGACTATTTTTTGAGCGACATCACGGAAAAAACGTGCCAAACGTGCTTTAAGAAGACGCAATGCTGGGCGGACAACTTTCGTACAACCTATGCGTACATGAAGCAAATGATGGGCGAGGCGGACGAAAAAACATTGTCGCAAAACCATCAGTTGCTGCGCGAGTGGGAGCGGTATTGCGTCAAGGCCGGCAAAGTCGTCGACGCGATTGAAAAAGAGATGGTTGCTTATCAAGCAAACCGCAAGCTCAAACGGCAAATCCACGAAAGCCGGAAGCTTGTCGCTGAACAGCTGTTGGGCGTTTCGCAAGTGATGGACGATTTCGCCAAAGAAATGCAGAAAGAACAGGAAAACCATTATTTGCAGGAAGAACAAATTTACCATGCGCTACAAGAGTTTGGCATCGAAGTGGGCCATGTCGACATTTACAGTTTGGAAAAAGGAAATATCGATATTGAAATGAGCATTCCTTACTGCGAAGGGCGGGGTGAGTGCGAAAAACTGATCGCGCCGATGCTGTCAGATATTTTAGGAGAGACGATCGTCGTCAAGCGCGAAGAGTGCGCCGCCTACCCGAACGGCTACTGCCGCGTCGCCTTCGGCTCGACGAAAGCGTTCGTCGTCGAAACGGGCGTCGCGTTTGCCGCCAAAGGAGGGGGGTTCATTTCTGGCGACAGTTATGCAACGATTGAACTTGCTACCGGCAAGTACGCCGTTGCCATCAGCGATGGCATGGGCAATGGGGAGCGGGCGCATGACGAAAGCCGCGAGACGCTGCGCCTGTTGCAAAAGATTTTGCAGACGGGAATGGACGAGTCGATTGCCATCAAATCGATCAATTCGATTTTGGCATTGCGGACGACAGAAGACATGTATGCGACGCTGGATTTGGCCATCATCGACTTGCAAAACGCGGCGACGAAGTTTTTGAAAATCGGATCGACGCCAAGCTTTATTAAGCGCGGTGACAAGGTGATGAAAGTGGAAGCGAGCAACTTGCCGATGGGCATCATTAAAGAAGTGGAATTTGACGTTGTCACCGAGCAGCTGAAATCGGGCGACTTGCTCATTATGATGAGCGATGGTGTGTTTGAAGGGCCGATGAACGTCGAAAACCATGATGTTTGGATGAAGCGGAAAATTCAAGAATTAAAGACGAACGACCCGCAGGAAGTCGCCGATTTGATCATGGAAGAAGTGATCCGCCAATGCGGCGGCGAGATTGAAGACGATATGACCGTCGTTGTCGCCAAAGTTCGGCACAATACGCCGAAATGGGCGACGATTCCGGCATACATGTATATGAAAAAGGCGCAATAGCTAGCGTATAAAAACGTTCCCCTGCGGCGATGATGGTAATACATTCGCCAAGGAGGGGAACGAACGTGCGAAAGGGAACGTTGCGGCAAATTTTGCTCATTACCGATGGCTGCTCCAACCATGGTGAGGACCCAGCCGCCATGGCGGCGCTAGCCCGTGAGCAAGGCATTACGGTGAACGTGATCGGCATCTTGGACCAAGGTGCGATGGATGAAAACGGACGGCGGGAAATTGAAGCGATCGCCGCGGCTGGCGGCGGGATGAGCCAAGTCGTGTACGCGAAACAGCTGTCGCAAACCGTGCAAATGGTGACGCGCCAAGCGATGACTCAGACGTTGCAAGGGCTCGTCAATCGCGAGTTGAAACAAATCTTTGGTTCTGACGTTTCGCTTGAGGACTTGCCGCCGGACAAGCGCGGCCAAGTGATGGAAGTCGTCGATGAACTCGGGGAAACGGTTGCCCTTGATGTGCTCATTTTGATCGATACGAGCGGGAGCATGAAAACAAAACTGCCGACCGTCAAAGAGGCGCTCATCGATTTATCGCTCAGCTTAAATGCGCGCATGGGCGAAAACCGCTTTTCGGTGTTCATCTTCCCGGGAAAACGGGCGCACGCCGAAAAAATGATCGACTGGACGCCAAGGATTGAAGAGTTGTCCACCATCTTTCCGAAATTGGCGTCGGGCGGGCTGACGCCGACCGGACCGGCGCTGCGTGAGGCAATCGCCTATTTTGAGCGTAAACGGTCGTTAAGGAGCTGGATCGGCGATGGCGATGAGCCATACATCGAAGAATCGTCTTTGTAATTTGCCGCCTGGTACGGTCATCACTGGGAAATGGCACGGCCGTTCCTACCGGCTGCTGCGGCGGCTTGGCAGCGGGGCGAACGGCGTCGTCTATTTGGCGGAGAACGGCCGGACTCGCGTCGCCGTCAAGTTGAGCGATGACTATGCGTCATTGGCATCGGAAATGAATATATTGCGCCGTTTTGCTAAGGTCCAGGGAGCCGCCCTCGGGCCTTCTTTGCTGGAAGCCGATGACTGGCAAAGCCCGTTTGCGCGGGAGACGATCCCGTTTTATGTGATGGAGTATATTGAAGGGGAGAATTTCGCTGCTTTCATCCGCCGCCGTGGAAAAGAATGGGCGCCCGTGCTCGTGATGCAGCTGTTGTCGGTGCTTGATCGGCTTCATCAAGAAGGATGGGTATTTGGGGATTTAAAGCCGGATAATTTGATCGTTACCGGGTCGCCGCCGTCGGTTCGGTTGCTTGATGTGGGCGGGACGACGCTGCAAGGAAGGGCGGTAAAAGAGTTTACTGAGCTGTATGACCGCGGCTATTGGGGGCTTGGATCGCGCAAAGCGGAGCCATCTTACGACTTGTTTGCGGCGGCGATGGTGATGATTTCTTCTTGCTGCCCGGGGCCGATTGAGAAAAAGGGTGACGGTCGGGCGCAGCTGTTGTCCATCATCGAAACGGACCGCTTTTTAACCCGATACAAGGAGGTGCTGCAAAAGGCGCTTGACGGCCGATATCGAAAGGCGGCCGATATGCGTCGCGACTTATTGGCCGCCTCTTCCCGCCATACATCGGCGGAAAACGAAAGAAAGGCAGTGCCAAGCCGTCGGTCGGGGCGGCAGGTGAAACGGCGCCGCCAAGCGAGAGGGATTGTCGAAACGGTGGTCATCGCCGCCGCATTGCTGGGCGCCTATGCCTTTTATATATATTGGCAGCTGGCGATGTAATTTTTTTGAGAAAACAGGGCGGACGTGTTACGATGAAGCTGAAAGAAACGCAAAGAGGTTGGCTCGGATGATCGACAAAGTGCGCGCCTTTATCCACAGGCATCAACTGCTTTCAGAAGGAGCGGCCGTCATCGTTGGCGTCTCCGGAGGCCCGGATTCGCTTGCGTTGCTGCACGTTTTTTTGTCGCTGCGCGACGAATGGAAGCTTCAGGTCATAGCGGCCCATGTTGACCATATGTTTCGTGGGCGGGAGTCAGAAGAAGAGATGGAGTTTGTGAAACGTTTTTGCGTGGAGCGCCGTATTTTATGTGAGACTGCGCAAATCGACGTCCCGGCCTTTCAGCGCAGCGCAGGTCTCGGCGCCCAAGAGGCGGCGCGGATCTGCCGCTACCGCTTTTTTGCCGAACTGATGGAAAAGCATCAAGCGGGGTACGTCGCCGTAGGCCATCATGGCGACGATCAAGTCGAGACGATTTTAATGCGGCTTGTGCGCGGCAGCACAAGCAAAGGATACGCTGGTATCCCCGTCAAACGGCCGTTTCACGGCGGCTATCTCATCCGTCCGTTTTTGGCTGTCAGCCGGGCGGAGATTGAAGCGTATTGCCGGCAGATGGGGCTGTCTCCACGCCGCGATCCGAGCAATGAAGAAGACGATTATACGCGCAACCGGTTCCGCCATCATATTGTCCCGTTGCTGCGGCAGGAAAATCCGCGCCTGCACGAGCGGTTTCAGCAATACAGCGAAATGATGGCGGAAGATGAGCAATTTTTGGAGGAATTAGCCGCGGACGCGCTGAATAAAGTAATGGAAAAACAACATCGCGATGCGGCGCTTTCCATCGGACCATTTTTGGCGCTGCCGCGACCGCTGCAGCGCCGGGTGCTGCAGCTGTTGCTTCTCCGTCTTTATGACGGCGTTCCGCCGACATTGACTTCCGTACATATCGGCCATATACTGATGCTTTGTGAGCGCGGCCGCCCTTCCGGAATGATCGATTTGCCAAAAGGGCTCAAAGTGATTCGCTCGTACGACCGCTGTTTGTTTACTTTTGACGCAGAAAGCGGCGAGAAAGGCTATTGGTTTGAACTGCCGGTTCCGGCGCTATTGCCCCTCCCAAACGGCTATGCAATCATCAGTGAATTTGGGGAACACTATCCAAGAAAGCAGGCCGGGAATGATTGGTTCGTCGTGGATCCTGCTTCCGTCTCCTTGCCGCTTCGCGTGCGGACGCGTCGGCGCGGCGACCGGATGGTGCTCAAGGGGACGGGAGGCACGAAAAAATTGAAAGAAATTTTCATTGAAGCAAAAATTCCGCGGATGGAAAGGGATCGCTGGCCGATTGTCGAAGATGCCGACGGTCGCATCCTTTGGGTGCCTGGCTTGAAAAAATCGGCTTTCGAAGCGCAAAACCGTGGGCAAGCTCGCTATATTTTGCTGCAATATCAGGCGATGAACAGCTAGGAGGAAAAAAAGATGGGGATGAAAGACGATATTCAAAAAGTGTTGATCACTGAAGAGGAAATTCAGGCAAAAGTCAAAGAACTCGGCGGTTTGTTAACGAAAGAATATGAAGGCCGTTTTCCGCTCGCTGTCGGCGTTCTCAAAGGGGCGATGCCGTTTATGGCCGACTTGCTCAAACATATTGATACATATTTAGAAATGGATTTTATGGACGTATCAAGCTATGGCAATGCGACCGTTTCATCCGGCGAAGTGAAAATCGTCAAAGACTTGAACACATCCGTCGAAGGACGGGATATTTTGATCATTGAGGATATTATTGACAGCGGGCTGACGCTCAGCTATTTGGTCGACTTGTTTCGCTACCGGAAGGCGAATTCGATCAAAATCGTCACGCTTCTTGACAAGCCGTCTGGACGGAAGGCGGACATTCAAGCCGATTACACCGGATTTACCGTCCCGGATGAATTCGTCGTCGGCTATGGGCTCGATTACGCGGAAAAATACCGCAACCTCCCGTTTATCGGCGTCTTAAAGCCGGAAGTGTACCAAAAGTAGAACGGTTGCTGGGCGACGGCCGAATTGTTTGTATTGAAACAAATTTCTATGATAGTATTGAGTATAGTGTGTTTCATATGGGAGGAGGCAAGAAATGAACCGGATTTTCCGCAATACCATCTTTTATTTGCTGATTTTCCTCGTCGTGATCGGCGTCGTCAGCTTTTTTAACGGCACGAACCAGCGAACGGAGCCGATGACGTACGATGCGTTCATCACTCATCTGGAAAACGGGGATGTCAAGTCGTTTTCCATTAAGCCGGAGCGCGGCGTATATGAAATCAAAGGCCAGTTGAAAACATATAGCGAAGGGCAGTACTTTTCCACCTACGTCATGAACAGTGACAAAGTGCTTGACCGCATCGATGCGGCGGCGGCGCGGACGCGGGTGGAAGTCGTGCCAGCGGACGAAACGAGCGGATGGGTGACGTTTTTCACTTCCATCATCCCATTTGTTATTATTTTTATTTTGTTCTTCTTCCTTTTGAACCAGGCACAGGGCGGCGGCAGCCGGGTGATGAATTTCGGCAAAAGCCGGGCGCGGCTGTATACGGATGACAAGCGGAAAGTCCGCTTCCGCGATGTGGCTGGGGCAGATGAGGAAAAGGAAGAGTTGGTGGAAATCGTCGAGTTTTTAAAAGATCCGCGCAAGTTTGCGGAACTTGGCGCCCGCATTCCGAAAGGGGTATTGCTCGTTGGGCCGCCCGGAACCGGGAAAACGCTGTTGGCGCGCGCGGTTGCCGGAGAAGCGGGCGTGCCGTTTTTCTCGATCAGCGGGTCGGATTTCGTGGAAATGTTCGTCGGGGTCGGGGCATCGCGGGTGCGCGACTTGTTTGAAACGGCGAAAAAAAATGCCCCGTGCATCATCTTCATTGATGAGATCGACGCCGTCGGCCGCCAGCGCGGCGCCGGCCTTGGCGGCGGCCATGACGAGCGTGAGCAGACGCTCAACCAACTGCTTGTCGAAATGGACGGCTTTAACGGCAACGAAGGGATCATTATTATCGCGGCCACCAACCGGCCGGACATTTTAGACCCGGCGCTGTTGCGCCCGGGTCGCTTCGACCGGCAGATTACCGTCGACCGCCCGGACGTCAAAGGGCGCGAAGCGGTGCTGCGCGTGCATGCCCGCAACAAGCCGCTCGATGAATCGGTTGACTTGAAGACGATCGCGATGCGGACGCCTGGATTTTCCGGCGCCGACTTGGAAAACTTGCTGAATGAGGCGGCGCTCGTTGCAGCGCGCCGCAACAAAAAGAAAATTGATATGAGCGACATCGACGAGGCGACGGACCGGGTGATTGCCGGACCGGCGAAAAAAAGCCGCGTCATTTCGGAAAAAGAACGGCGCATCGTCGCGTTTCACGAAGCTGGGCATACGGTCATCGGCATGGTGCTCGCCGATGCGGAAATGGTGCATAAAGTGACGATTGTGCCGCGCGGCCAAGCCGGAGGCTATGCGGTCATGCTGCCGAAAGAAGACCGCTACTTTATGACGAAAGCCGAACTGATGGATAAAATCACCGGACTGCTCGGCGGGCGCGTTGCCGAGGAAATCGTGTTCAATGAAGTGAGTACAGGGGCCCATAACGATTTTCAGCGGGCGACAAACATCGCGCGCCGGATGGTGACGGAGTTTGGCATGAGCGAAAAGCTTGGTCCGCTTCAATTCGGCCAACCGAGCGGGCAAGTGTTTTTAGGACGTGACTTACACAACGAGCAAAACTACAGCGACAAAATCGCCTATGAAATTGACTTAGAGATTCAGCGCATCATTAAAGAGTGCTATGAAAAAGCGAAACAAATTTTGACCCAACATCGGGACAAATTGGATTTGATCGCCAACACGCTGTTAGAAGTCGAGACGCTCGATGCGGAGCAAATTAAACATTTGTTCGAACATGGCACGCTGCCCAAAGACCGGAACGGGCGCGAGGAGGCCGGCAAAAGCGACGGCGATGTGAAAATCAACATCCAAAAGAAAGAGGAGTAATCGATGTCTCTGTTCGGAGGCATCTTTTTTTTGCCGGCGGCCCAGGGAAAGAAGGACAGTTTTTTTCCCGTAAGTATGATATGATAAAGAATGGGAATTTATCGAGGAAAAGCGAGGAATGAAGCGATGATTTTTGTATTGGACGTCGGCAATACAAACACGGTGTTAGGGGTGTATGACGGGGACGAACTGAAACATCATTGGCGCATTGAAACAAGCCGCTCGAAAACGGAAGACGAATACGGCATGATGATCAAAGCGCTCTTGAACCATGTCGGCTTGCAGTTTTCCGACATTCGAGGCATCATCATTTCCTCGGTCGTGCCGCCGATTATGTTTGCTCTTGAACGCATGTGTCTAAAATATTTCCATATCAAACCGCTCATCGTCGGTCCGGGCATTAAAACCGGGCTCGACATCAAATATGACAATCCGCGTGAGGTGGGTGCCGACCGGATTGTCAACGCGGTCGCCGGCATCCATTTGTACGGCAGTCCGCTGATTATCGTCGATTTTGGCACGGCGACGACGTATTGTTATATTAATGAACATAAACAATATATGGGAGGGGCCATTGCCCCGGGAATTATGATCTCGACAGAGGCTCTGTTTGCGCGGGCGGCGAAATTGCCGCGCATTGAAATCGCCCGCCCGGATGATATCATCGGCAAAAATACGGTCAGCGCCATGCAAGCCGGTATTTTATACGGTTATGTCGGACAAGTGGAAGGCATCGTGTCGCGAATGAAGGCGAAAAGCAAAATCCCGCCGAAGGTGATTGCTACTGGCGGTTTGGCTCCGCTCATTGCCAGCGAATCGGACATCATCGATGTCGTTGATCCGTTTTTGACGCTGACTGGCTTAAAATTGTTGTACGAGAAAAACACCGAGAAAAAAGGATGAAAGGCTTGATGAAGATGGGAGACTACTTAGTCAAAGCACTCGCTTACAATGGACAAGTGAGAGCGTATGCCGCAAGAACGACGGAAACGGTCGCCGAGGCGCAACGCCGCCACCAAACATGGCCGACCGCCTCAGCGGCCCTTGGTCGAGCGTTGACCGCCGGTGTTATGATGGGAGCGATGCTGAAAGGCGAGGAAACGTTGACGATTAAAATTGACGGCGGCGGCCCGATCGGCGTCATTTTGGTCGACAGCAACGCCAGAGGGGAAGTGCGTGGCTATGTAACGAATCCGCATGTGCATTTTGAGCTGAACGAGCACGGGAAACTTGATGTGGCACGGGCGGTCGGCAAAAATGGGATGTTGACGGTTGTGAAGGATCTTGGGCTGCGCGACTTTTTCACCGGACAAGTGCCGCTTATCTCCGGGGAGCTTGGCGATGATTTTACGTATTATTTTGCTTCGTCCGAACAAATTCCGTCATCGGTTGGCGTCGGGGTGCTCGTCAATCCCGACCATACCATCCGAGCCGCCGGAGGATTTATTATCCAGTTGATGCCCGGGACGGAGGAGAACACGATCACTCGCATTGAAGAGCGGCTGAAACAGATTCCGCCCGTGTCGCGCATGATCGAAAGAGGGCTCAGCCCGGAACAGCTGCTCGAACAACTGTTGGGAGATGGAGGCGTCCGTGTGCTCGAGACGATGCCGGTGTCATTCGTCTGCCGCTGTTCGCGCGAGCGGATCGCTGATGCCCTTATCAGCCTAGGGCCCGAGGAAATCCAAGACATCATCGACAAAGAAGGGCAGGCGGAAGCTTCGTGCCATTTTTGCAATGAAACGTACCATTTCGACAAAGCGGAGCTGGAACAGTTGAAACAACTCGCAAAAAAAGAATGAAAACAGTAAAATGATTGACAATTACGCCAATAGTTGATACATTGGAGACAAAGTCGATAAAATTAATGGGGATTAGAGGTGGAACAATGGCACGCACAGTCAACTCGATAACCGAATTGATCGGCGATACGCCGGCCGTGAAACTGAACCGCATCGTTGATGAAGACAGCGCGGATGTGTATTTGAAACTGGAATTTATGAACCCGGGCAGCAGCGTCAAAGACCGGATTGCGTTGGCGATGATTGAAGCGGCGGAAAAAGCGGGCAAGCTGAAGCCGGGCGACACGATCGTTGAGCCGACAAGCGGCAACACTGGGATCGGATTGGCGATGGTCGCGGCGGCGAAAGGATATAAGGCTGTATTGGTCATGCCGGATACGATGAGCTTGGAGCGCCGCAACCTGCTGCGGGCGTATGGAGCCGAGCTTGTGCTCACACCGGGTGCACAAGGGATGCGCGGAGCAATCGCAAAGGCGGAAGAGCTCGTCCGCGAGCACGGCTACTTTATGCCGCAGCAATTTAAAAACGAGGCGAACCCGGAAATCCATCGCTTGACGACCGGGAAAGAGATCGTGGAGCAAATGGGCGACCAGCTTGATGCGTTTGTTGCCGGCGTTGGCACGGGCGGAACGATCACCGGAGCAGGCAAAGTGTTGCGCGAAGCTTACCCAAACATTAAAATTTACGCCGTTGAACCGGCCGATTCCCCGGTCTTGTCGGGAGGAAAACCGGGCCCGCACAAAATCCAAGGGATCGGCGCTGGCTTTGTTCCAGATATTTTGGATACGAGCATTTACGATGGGGTTATTACGGTAACGACGGAAGAAGCGTTTGCGGCGGCCCGCCGCGCGGCTCGCGAGGAAGGCATTCTCGGCGGCATTTCGTCCGGCGCTGCGATTCATGCGGCATTGAAAGTGGCGAAAGAGCTCGGCAAAGGGAAAAAAGTGCTCGCCATCATCCCGAGCAACGGCGAACGTTATTTGAGCACGCCTCTTTACCAATTTGAAGACTAAGCAGACTTTTTCGGCAGGGGCAACCCTGTCGAATTTTTTTACGAGGATGGTGACCCAGACGGACAATCATTGTACAATAAAAATAACTATGGACATCGTAAGGAGCTGACGAGGATGGAACAGCGGCGCAGGCGACTGAAACGAACTATCGATTATCGCGGACGGGATTGGTTCCGCCAGTACGAACAGCTGGCCTATAGCCGGCCTCATCATGTGTTGCTTGAGAGCGGCCAAGGGGGAAGGTACAGCATTATCGGCCTTGACCCGATCGGAGTGATCCGCGCTGACGAGCGGCGGCTCATCATCAAGCAGCGCGGGGTTGAAACGGTGCTGGATGGCTCGCCGCTCGAAGGGCTCCGGCAATGGCTTCGGTGTTTCGCCGTGCCGGATGAGGGGGAGTCGTTGCCTTGCCAAGGCGGGCTGATCGGTTTCATTAGCTATGATGCGGTTCGCTATCTGGAACGGCTCCCGGTGCTCGCGCAAGATGATTTGCGGCTGCCGCTCATGTATTTTCTCCTCTTTGACGACGTAGCGATTTATGATCACCAAACTGAACAGCTTCATTTGCTTGCCTACGCGAATGAAGGGGAGGAAAGCGAAGCAAACCGGCGGCTTGCGCGGCATGCACGGATGTGGCTCGAGGATCGGAATGAAGCGCTGGTCTGGCCGCTTGCTGCCTCGACAGCTGCGCCGTCTGTTTCAATGACAAAAGAGAGGTTTATGGATGCGGTTCGCCGCGTGCAACGCTATATTGCGGCGGGCGATGTGTTTCAAGTCAACTTATCGGTGCGTCAGTCGCAGCCGCTGGTGACGCATCCATTTGCCGTCTACAAGCAGTTGCGGATGCTGAATCCGTCCCCTTACATGGCGTATTTGCATACCCCGGAATTTCAAGTCGTCAGCGGCTCGCCGGAGTTGCTCGTCCGCAAGCGGGGATGGCGTCTTGAGACGCGGCCGATTGCCGGCACACGTTCGCGCGGTCGGACGGCGGCAGAGGATGAACAAATTGCTCGCAAGTTGCTTGCGAGTGAAAAGGAGCGGGCCGAGCACGCCATGCTCGTTGATCTTGAACGGAATGACCTTGGGCGCGTCTGTGCATACGGGACGGTTCGAGTTGACGAATGGATGACCGTCGAAAAGTATTCTCATGTGATGCATATCGTTTCTCACGTATCCGGCACCATGACGACGGAGCACGATGCGTTTTCCGTCATTCGCGCCATGTTTCCCGGCGGGACGATCACCGGCGCTCCGAAAGTGCGAACAATGGAAATTATTGAAGAGTTGGAACCGGTCCGCCGCGGCTTGTACACGGGCTCGATCGGTTGGATCGATTTTCAAGGAAACATGGAGCTAAACATCGCCATTCGAACGATGGTCGTCAAAGACGGATTGGCGCATGTACAGGCAGGAGCGGGCATCGTCATCGATTCCAACCCAGAGCATGAGTACAAGGAATGTTTAAAGAAAGCGGCTGCCCTTTGGAAAGCGAAAGAGCTGAGCGAAGCAGAGGCATTATTTCCGAGCATGAGGTGAGAATGATGATCGTCATGATTGATAACTACGATTCATTTACGTACAATTTGGTGCAATATTTGGGCGTGTTGGGAGAAGAGCTGATTGTCAAACGGAATGATGAAATTACGGTGGCTGAAATCGAACGACTCCGCCCTGATTTTATTATGATTTCCCCCGGTCCATGCACACCGAATGAGGCAGGGGTCAGCCTGGAAGTCATCGATCGCTTTGCCGGCCAAATTCCGATTTTCGGCGTCTGCCTCGGGCATCAAGCCATCGCCCAGGCGTTCGGCGGCCGCGTTGTCCGCGCTCCAAGGCTGATGCACGGGAAAACATCGTCCGTCTACCATGATGGGGAGACGATTTTCCGCGGCGTGCCGAACCCGTTTACGGCAACGCGCTACCACTCCCTTATCGTCGAGAAAGAGACGCTTCCGGACTGTTTCGTCGTGTCGGCTTGGACGGAAGAGGATGAAGTGATGGCGATTCGCCATAAAACGCTGCCGGTGGAAGGCGTGCAGTTTCACCCGGAATCGATTATGACAAGCCATGGGATGCAGCTGTTGAAAAACTTTATCAACACGTATAAAAAGGCGTGACAGTCATGTACGTGTATATCAACGGCGCGGTCGTTCCGCGCGAAGAAGCGCAGTTATCAGCGTTTGATCACGGCTTTTTATATGGGCTCGGCTTATTTGAAACATTCCGCACGTATAGCGGCCACCCTTTTTTGCTTGACGATCATTTGGCCCGATTGAACAAAGGGCTGTCTGAGCTTCACATCGAAAGGCAGTTCGGCCGCGCCGAAGTGGTGGCGATCATCGAGCAGTTGCTCGAGGCCAATGGCTTGCGCGACGCTTATGTGCGCTTCAATGTATCGGCCGGGGTCGGCGATCTCGGCTTGCCGATCGAACGTTACCGAAACCCGACCGTCATCGTCTATATGAAGCCGCTTCCGCCGCCCGTCCCTCCGGAAGGAAAAGAAGGGGTGGTGCTCGCGGCAAGGCGAAACAGCCCGGAAGGCAATGAGCGACTAAAGTCGCACCATTATTTAAACAATATGATTGGGAAATGGGAGCTCGGACATCGACCTCATGCGGAAGGAATTTTTTTGAATTCAGATGGTGCGGTAGCGGAGGGGATCGTTTCCAATATTTTTTGGGTGAAAGACGGCATCGTCTACACGCCAGCGCCGGCTGTCGGCATATTAAACGGCATCACAAGACAATTCATCATTGCTTTGCTCAAGCAGTTGCGCATCCCAGTTGAAGAAGGGGTATATCCGCTGTCCCATTTGTTGCAGGCTGATGAAGCATTTATCACCAACTCTGTGCAGGAAATTGTACCCCTTTGCCGCATTGGCCATTGCGTTTACCAAGGAAAAAATGGTCCGGTGGTCCGGGCCTTGCAGCACCATTACCGACGCTTGACCCATCGGCTATGGACGAGGAACGAATTGGCAGAAAGGATGAACGACTGATGACAACATCGATGCGCCCTCTTCGGCTTCAATGCCGCGGGCATGAGCTTGACTTAAACAAAAAAACGTTGATCATGGGCATTGTCAACGTCACGCCCGATTCGTTTTCCGACGGCGGCCGGTTTTACGACGTGGAAAACGCGGTCAAGCACGCGAAGCGGCTCGTGGCGGAAGGAGCAGACATCATTGACATCGGCGGTGAATCAACTCGTCCGGGGGCGGATCCAGTGCCGCTTGATGAAGAATTGCGCCGCGTCATTCCGGCGGTAAAAGCGATTGCTAAGGCGGTGAGTGTGCCGATCTCAATTGACACGTACAAAGCGGAAGTGGCGCGGCAAGCCATGGAGGCTGGGGCGCACATCATCAACGACGTTTGGGGAGCCAAGGCGGACCCTGATATGGCCCGCGTCGCCGCCACGTACGGCGCGCCGATCATTTTAATGCACAACCGCCGCGATATGGCCTATCGCGATTTGATTTCCGACATGATCGCCGATTTGAAAGAAAGCATTCGCATTGTCAAAGAGGCGGGTGTGAAAGATGAGAACATTATTTTAGATCCAGGGATCGGCTTCGCCAAGACGGTCGAGCATAACTTGGAGGTGATGCGGCGCCTTGATGAATTTGCCGCTCTCGGCTATCCGCTTTTGCTTGGCACGTCGCGCAAACGATTTATCGGCCATGTGCTCGGCGTGCCTGTCGAGGAGCGGGTCGAAGGAACAGGAGCGACCGTTTGTCTCGGCATCATGAAAGGGGTGCACATCGTCCGAGTCCATGATGTATTGCCGATTGCCCGCATGGCCAAAATGATGGATGCTATGCTTGGGAAGGGAGAGAGCGGTCATCGATAAAATTTATGTGCAAGGCATGGAGTTTTACGGCTACCACGGGGTGTTTCGCGAAGAAAACATCCTCGGCCAGCGATTTTTGGTCGATGTGACGTTGGAGCTCGACTTGCAGCCCGCCGGGCGGAGCGATTGTCTTGAGTATACCGTCAACTACGCCGATGTGTACGAGCGCTGCCGGGCGATCGTTGAGGAGCGGACGTTCGCCTTGATCGAGGCGGTCGCTGAAGCGATCGCCGCCGACTTGCTCGCTGCCTTTCCTGTTGTCGAGCGCTGCATTGTCAAAGTGACGAAGCCGAATCCGCCGATTCGCGGCCATTATCAACATGTCGCAGTCGAAATTGATAGGGGTCGTTAAATGGAAAACATCGCATATCTCGCTTTAGGCTCCAACCTCGGAGATCGTGTTTCCTATTTGCGTTCTGCCATTGAAGCGCTCCATCATCATCAGGAAATTTTTATCACATCGAGCTCATCGATTTATGAAACCGATCCGGTCGGCTATGTCAACCAAGGCAAGTTTTTAAACATGGTGATCGAGGTGGCGACGACGTTGTCGCCGTTTGCCTTGCTTGACGTGACCCAGCAAATCGAACGACGTCTTGGGAGAAAAAGGGAAATTCGCTGGGGACCACGGACGTTAGACCTTGACATTTTGCTGTATAATCATGAAAATATTGAAACAGAGCAGCTGACGATCCCGCATCCGCGCATGGCGGAGCGGGCGTTCGTGCTCATCCCGTTGTTTGAAGTCAACTCCCACGTGGCAATACCGAACCTTTCCGAGCCGTTAATCGACATCATTGGCCGACTACCTGACAAAAAAGGAGTTCATGTATGGAAGCGGAAAGATGGGGAAGACGTATTCGCGCTTTTCGAAAGTTGAAAGGATATACGCAAGAAAGACTGGCGAAAGAACTAGGCATTTCCGTATCGATCCTTGGTGAAATTGAACGGGGGAACCGGATGCCGTCCGATTCGCTCGTTGGACAAATCGCCGAACGGCTGAATATATCGGTGGAAGAACTGGCGCCGCCGAAACTCGAATCGAACAAGTAGAAAGGAGGCATCTGCGATGTTTCGCATTGGCGATGTCGAAATTAAAAACCGCGTCGTGCTCGCTCCGATGGCAGGCGTATGCAACTCCGCGTTCCGCCTGACCGTCAAAGAATTCGGCGCCGGGCTTGTATGCGCCGAGATGGTAAGCGACAAAGGAATCGTATACAACAACGAAAAGACGTTAAACATGTTATATATTGATGAACGGGAAAAGCCGATCAGCTTGCAAATTTTCGGCGGCGAGAAAGAAACGCTCGTCAAAGCAGCGAAATTTGTCGATAAAAATACGAATGCAGATATCATCGACATCAACATGGGTTGCCCAGTGCCGAAAATTACGAATTGCGACGCTGGAGCGAAATGGCTGCTTGACCCGAATAAAATCTATGATGTCGTTGCCGCGATCGTCGATGCCGTTGAAAAACCGGTCACGGTGAAAATGCGGATCGGTTGGGATGAAAAGCACATTTACGCCGTCGAAAACGCTCAAGCCGTTGAGCGCGCCGGCGGGAAGGCCGTCGCCGTCCACGGACGGACAAGGGTGCAAATGTATGAAGGAAAAGCGGACTGGAACATCATCAAGCAAGTGAAAGAAGCCGTCAACATCCCGGTTATCGGCAACGGAGATGTCAAAACGCCGCAAGATGCAAAGCGGATGCTTGAAGAAACAGGGGTCGACGGCGTCATGATCGGACGGGCGGCGCTTGGAAACCCTTGGATGATCTATCGCACTGTCCGTTATTTAGAAACTGGAGAGCTCATCCCGGAACCGACGCCGAGGGAAAAAATCGATGTCTGCCTGCTGCATTTAGACCGATTAATTGCCTTAAAAGGCGAGTATATCGCCGTCAAAGAAATGCGTAAACACGCTGCTTGGTATTTAAAAGGCATTCGCGGCGCAGCGAAAATCCGCAACGCCATCAATGAATGTGAAACGCGGGACGAACTGGCCGCACTGTTGCTTCGCGTGGCGGAGGAAGCGGAAGTCCAAGCAGCGGCGAACGCCGAAGCCGTTTAAACAACGGAGATGACGTTCATGCAACGGAGGACTGCCAGCGAGCGCTGGCAGTATTTTTCGTAAAAAATCGCTAAATGGAGTGAATGAGGTATGAGTCATGAAGAATTGAACGACCAACTGCGCGTCCGCAGGGAAAAGCTGAAAAAAATTGAGGAATTGGGTGTCGACCCGTTTGGCAAACGGTTCGAGCGCACTCATAAAGCGCAAGAACTGTTCGAACTGTACGGCGATTTGTCGAAAGAGGAACTTGAAGAAAAGCAAATTGAAGTCGCCGTCGCCGGCCGCATCATGACAAAGCGCGGCAAAGGAAAAGCCGGGTTCGCCCATATCCAGGATGTCACCGGGCAGATTCAAATTTACGTCCGTCAAGACGATGTTGGCGAACAGCAGTACGAACTGTTTAAAATCTCTGACCTTGGCGATATCGTCGGCGTGCGCGGCACAATGTTTAAAACAAAAGTTGGTGAACTTTCCATCAAAGTGTCGTCGTACGAATTTTTGACGAAAGCGTTGCGTCCGCTGCCGGAAAAATACCATGGTTTGAAAGACATAGAGCAACGCTATCGCCAGCGTTATCTCGATTTAATTATGAATCCGGAGAGCAAAAAGACGTTCATCACCCGCAGTTTAATCATCCAATCGATGCGGCGGTATCTCGACAGCCGTGGCTATTTGGAAGTTGAAACGCCGATGATGCACGCCGTTGCTGGCGGCGCTGCGGCGCGCCCGTTCATTACGCATCATAACGCATTGGATATGACCCTTTATATGCGAATCGCCATCGAGCTCCATTTAAAACGGCTCATCGTCGGCGGTTTGGAAAAAGTGTATGAAATCGGCCGCGTTTTCCGGAACGAAGGCATTTCCACCCGCCATAATCCGGAGTTTACGATGCTCGAATTGTACGAGGCGTACGCCGATTTCCGCGACATCATGGAACTAACGGAAAACTTGATCGCCCACATTGCCACTGAAGTGCTTGGAACGACGAAAATTCAATACGGCGAGCATGTCGTCGACTTAACGCCCGAGTGGCGGCGCCTGCATATGGTCGATGCGATCAAGGAATATGTCGGCGTCGACTTCTGGCGGCAGATGAGCGACGAAGAGGCGCGGGAGCTGGCGAAAGAACATGGAGTGGAAGTTGCTCCACATATGACGTTTGGCCATATTGTCAACGAATTTTTTGAACAAAAAGTCGAGTCTCACCTCATTCAGCCGACGTTCATTTATGGCCATCCGGTTGAAATTTCACCGTTGGCCAAGAAAAATCCGGACGACCCGCGTTTTACCGACCGATTTGAGCTGTTTATCGTCGGGCGCGAACATGCCAACGCCTTTACCGAATTGAATGATCCGATCGATCAGCGCCAACGCTTTGAGGCGCAGCTGAAAGAGCGTGAACAAGGAAACGATGAAGCACATGAAATGGACGAAGACTTCCTTGAAGCGCTCGAGTACGGCATGCCGCCAACAGGCGGGCTTGGCATCGGCGTCGACCGTCTGGTCATGCTGCTGACGAACTCGCCGTCGATCCGCGACGTGTTGCTTTTCCCGCAAATGCGTCATAAATAGCAATGATCGTCCCCTGCCGCGAACAGCGGCAGGGGACAGTTCGTTATGGGATACCGATTCAAGAAAAAAGCCGGCCGCTTACCAACCCCTAGAAAGAAGATCAATACCATTGGACAGTTGACCTGCATATATTAACGGAGGACTCGGAAGTAAAAAACATAAAGGTGAAAGGAGCGGTTCTGTTGCTTTCCTATCCGATCCTCTATCGCAATCCTCCTGTGGCTGAGGCCGCGCAGATCAGCGCCCCGAAAATCAGCCCCAAAGCGGTCATCGGCGTCGATTCGATGATCATCGGCGACATAACGATTGCTGATGATGTGTTTATCGGCTTTAAGAATTTGTTGCGGGCGGATTCGGGTTATCCGTATTATGTCGGTCCTTATACGAATATCCAAGATTATGTGCTTATGCATGTACATCCTGGACGCGAGCATGTGAACGTGAACGGCCGAAAATGGGGCGTTTACCTCGAAGGGGAAAACAGCGTCCTGCACCATGCGGCCGTGCATGGCCCCCTGTTCGTCGGGCGGAATACATTTATCGGGCAACACACCAATATTTATGACGCCATAATCGGCAGAAACTGCGTCATCATGCATGGGGCGACCGTAACCAACGGCGTGAAAGTCCCCGACAACCGGTTCGTCGCTCCAGGAGAGACGGTATGGCAGCAGGAACAGGCCGACCGATTGCCGACTGTCCCGGACAAATGGAAAGACTTGAACCGAAAGATCGTCGATCATTACTACCGTCTCGGCAAATCATATTTGCATCATACACCGCTGGCATTTTCCTACGGTGCACATCGACACTAACTTTCATTTGACTATTGACTTTTAGTCATAGGATATATATAATATAAAAATTTGCTTTTAATAATAAAACAAAAAACGAAATAAGTTGACAAACCTCCTTCAGTGTGCTATATTATGATAGCACGCGGATGCGTCAACAATGATATTCAAAAAGTATTGACAAACAAACACGTTCGATTATAATATTACTTGTCTGTTATGTTGACTGTCTAGTGATGATAGCGGAGGGGAAACACCCGTTCCCATCCCGAACACGGAAGTTAAGCCCTCCAGCGCCGATAGTAGTTGGGGCCAGCGCCCCTGCAAGAGTAGGTCGTCGCTAGGCAATCCCGTGGAGGATTAGCTCAGCTGGGAGAGCACTTGCCTTACAAGCAAGGGGTCGGCGGTTCGATCCCGTCATCCTCCACCATCACCTATTATGAGCCATTAGTTCAGTAACGAGTATTACATCTTTGAATCTACTTCGAGTTGCCTCGACGCACTTGGCATCTTTGAATCGGCTGGGAGAGGAAGAGGCAGGTAGAGTGAAACGAAGCTGTAGAGTGTTATCCTAACCATGAGCCATTAGCTCAGTAGGTAGAGCATCTGACTTTTAATCAGAGGGTCGGAGGTTCGAGTCCTCCATGGCTCACCACAATTGATTTGCGGGTGTGGCGGAATTGGCAGACGCGCTAGATTCAGGGTCTAGTGCCCTTTACGGGCGTGGGGGTTCGAGTCCCTTCACCCGCATGTTGATTCGAGCGGAAGTAGTTCAGCGGTAGAACACCACCTTGCCAAGGTGGGGGTCGCGGGTTCGAGTCCCGTCTTCCGCTCCATTTATTTGCCCATTTAGCCGGGGTGGCGGAATTGGCAGACGCACAGGACTTAAAATCCTGGGGTAGGTCACTACCGTGCCGGTTCGAGTCCGGCCCTCGGCACTTGCGCTCGTAGCTCAATTGGATAGAGCATCTGACTACGGATCAGAAGGTTAGGGGTTCGAATCCTCTCGAGCGCGTTGGCGGGAAGTAGCTCAGTTTGGCAGAGCACATGGTTTGGGACCATGGGGTCGCAGGTTCAAATCCTGTCTTCCCGATAGCGGATATATGGGGCCTTAGCTCAGCTGGGAGAGCGCCTGCTTTGCACGCAGGAGGTCATCGGTTCGATCCCGATAGGCTCCACTGTTGCTTTATGTCTGTGCCTGCCGCTTGCAAGGGAATTTGAAGACGTGAGGTTCCTCGGTAGGATTACAGAGAAGCAAACTAAAGTAGCAACCTTGTGTCCTGCAAGTGAATGGAGAGAAGCGGGATTCTTCGACGAAAACCAGCAGAGAAGTTGTTTCAATGCAGCAACTTTGCGCCTGTGTCTTCTAGTGAATTCGGGGGGGATTGGGTTCCTCGGCGCAAGACTGCAACGAAGCAAGTTCAAGAAGAGGTCTCGTTCCTTGAAAACTGAACGAAACGAAGCGCGACGAAAAGCGGAGGTCCGATATTTCGCCTAACAGCAGCCCGCGTCCTGCGGGCAACGGCGAAATATCGCCATCCTGGCGATCGCGACGGGCAAATGTTCTTCACCCGCAGGGGTGCTTGCACCCCGAGGGGGAAGGTTATTTGACCCCGAGCGGCGGCGGACCGAAGCTGGACAATTCGAAAAGCTGAGGCCGCTTGCCTATCGGCGAAACGCGCTGAGAGGCCCGCGAGGAGGCTGTCGCCGCCGCAGCGGGACACGAAGCGTCGCAAGCCGATAGCGGCCGAAGCTAGACAATCCGAAAAGCGGAGGCCGCTTTGGCCAAAGCAAAAGCCAATCAACTTTCTTTTGGAGAGTTTGATCCTGGCTCAGGACGAACGCTGGCGGCGTGCCTAATACATGCAAGTCGAGCGGACCAAATCGGAGCTTGCTCTGATTTGGTCAGCGGCGGACGGGTGAGTAACACGTGGGCAACCTGCCCGCAAGACCGGGATAACTCCGGGAAACCGGAGCTAATACCGGATAACACCGAAGACCGCATGGTCTTTGGTTGAAAGGCGGCCTTTGGCTGTCACTTGCGGATGGGCCCGCGGCGCATTAGCTAGTTGGTGAGGTAACGGCTCACCAAGGCGACGATGCGTAGCCGGCCTGAGAGGGTGACCGGCCACACTGGGACTGAGACACGGCCCAGACTCCTACGGGAGGCAGCAGTAGGGAATCTTCCGCAATGGGCGAAAGCCTGACGGAGCGACGCCGCGTGAGCGAAGAAGGCCTTCGGGTCGTAAAGCTCTGTTGTGAGGGACGAAGGGGCGCCGTTCGAAGAGGGCGGCGCGGTGACGGTACCTCACGAGGAAGCCCCGGCTAACTACGTGCCAGCAGCCGCGGTAATACGTAGGGGGCGAGCGTTGTCCGGAATTATTGGGCGTAAAGCGCGCGCAGGCGGTCCCTTAAGTCTGATGTGAAAGCCCACGGCTCAACCGTGGAGGGTCATTGGAAACTGGGGGACTTGAGTGCAGGAGAGGAGAGCGGAATTCCACGTGTAGCGGTGAAATGCGTAGAGATGTGGAGGAACACCAGTGGCGAAGGCGGCTCTCTGGCCTGCAACTGACGCTGAGGCGCGAAAGCGTGGGGAGCAAACAGGATTAGATACCCTGGTAGTCCACGCCGTAAACGATGAGTGCTAAGTGTTAGAGGGGTCACACCCTTTAGTGCTGCAGCTAACGCGATAAGCACTCCGCCTGGGGAGTACGGCCGCAAGGCTGAAACTCAAAGGAATTGACGGGGGCCCGCACAAGCGGTGGAGCATGTGGTTTAATTCGAAGCAACGCGAAGAACCTTACCAGGTCTTGACATCCCCTGACAACCCAAGAGATTGGGCGTTCCCCCTTCGGGGGGACAGGTTGACAGGTGGTGCATGGTTGTCGTCAGCTCGTGTCGTGAGATGTTGGGTTAAGTCCCGCAACGAGCGCAACCCTCGCCTCTAGTTGCCAGCATTCAGTTGGGCACTCTAGAGGGACTGCCGGCGACAAGTCGGAGGAAGGTGGGGATGACGTCAAATCATCATGCCCCTTATGACCTGGGCTACACACGTGCTACAATGGGCGGTACAAAGGGCTGCGAACCCGCGAGGGGGAGCGAATCCCAAAAAGCCGCTCTCAGTTCGGATTGCAGGCTGCAACTCGCCTGCATGAAGCCGGAATCGCTAGTAATCGCGGATCAGCATGCCGCGGTGAATACGTTCCCGGGCCTTGTACACACCGCCCGTCACACCACGAGAGCTTGCAACACCCGAAGTCGGTGAGGCAACCCGCAAGGGAGCCAGCCGCCGAAGGTGGGGCAAGTGATTGGGGTGAAGTCGTAACAAGGTAGCCGTACCGGAAGGTGCGGCTGGATCACCTCCTTTCTAAGGAGAAAAGCGAAGGCGAGCGTTTCGCCGCGATGGGCAAATGTTCTTCGCCTGGAGGGATTTACAATCCCGAAGGCGAAGGTTATTTGACCCCGAGCGGCGGCGAGCCGAAGCTAGACAGAGAGAAAAGCGGAAGCGGCGCGTTTGGCTCTCGAAGCCAAATGTTCTTCACCCGCAGGGGTGCTTGCACCCCGAGGGGGAAGGTTATTTGGCAGAAGAGAGCCAGGCGCTGGAGCTAGACATCAGTCGTTATTCAAAGCAAAACGCGCTTCTGTTTCGTTCGGTTTTGAGGGAATGAGAAATTCCTTCACTTGTTTTGCGCCTGCGTCTTCTAGCAGATTCAAGGAAGATGGATTCCTCGGCGCAAAGCTGCAAGGAAGCAGACTCAAGGCAGTCGCTTCGTTCAGTTTTGAAGGAATGAAAAGTTCCTTCAAAAGCGCCTGTGCCTGCGTCTGCTAGCAGGTTCAGGGAAGCAAGATTCCTCGGCACAAGACTGCAGAGAAGTGAATTCAATGAAGTAGTCTCGTTTGCGTCTGCGTCTACAAGCGGATTCGGAGAAGCCGAATTCCTCGACGCAAACCAGCGAAGAAGCGAATTCAAAGGAGCTACTTCGTTCCTTGAAAACTAGATAACCGATTAACATAAGGAAGAAGCCGAGAGCGCAATAGGTTAAGCTGGAAAGGGCGCACGGTGGATGCCTTGGCACTAGGAGCCGATGAAGGACGGGGCAAACGCCGAAACGCTTCGGGGAGCTGTAAGCAAGCGTTGATCCGGAGATGTCCGAATGGGGGAACCCACTGTCCGTAATGGGGCAGTATCCATGCCTGAATCCATAGGGCATGGAGGGCACACCCGGGGAACTGAAACATCTTAGTACCCGGAGGAGAAGAAAGCAACCGCGATTCCCTGAGTAGCGGCGAGCGAAACGGGAACAGCCCAAACCAAGAGGCGTGTCCTCTTGGGGTTGTAGGACCGCTCACGATGGGAGTGAGAAAGGGACGGGGTAGACGAACCGGTCTGGAACGGCCGGCCAGAGAAGGTGAGAGCCCTGTAGTCGAAACTTCGTTCCCTCCCGAGCGGATCCTGAGTACGGCGGGACACGAGGAATCCCGTCGGAAGCAGGGAGGACCATCTCCCAAGGCTAAATACTCCCTAGTGACCGATAGTGCACCAGTACCGTGAGGGAAAGGTGAAAAGCACCCCGGGAGGGGAGTGAAAGAGAACCTGAAACCGTGTGCCTACAAGTAGTCAGAGCCCGTTGATGGGTGATGGCGTGCCTTTTGTAGAATGAACCGGCGAGTGACGATGGCGTGCGAGGTTAAGCCGGAGAGGCGGAGCCGCAGCGAAAGCGAGTCTGAACAGGGCGTGTGAGTACGTCGTCGTCGACCCGAAACCAGGTGATCTACCCATGTCCAGGGTGAAGGCCGGGTAACACCGGCTGGAGGCCCGAACCCACGCACGTTGAAAAGTGCGGGGATGAGGTGTGGGTAGGGGTGAAATGCCAATCGAACCTGGAGATAGCTGGTTCTCCCCGAAATAGCTTTAGGGCTAGCCTCGGGTTTAGGAGTCTTGGAGGTAGAGCACTGATTGGGCTAGGGGCCCAAAACGGGTTACCGAACCCAGTCAAACTCCGAATGCCAATGACTTATGCCCGGGAGTCAGACCGCGAGTGATAAGATCCGTGGTCGAGAGGGGAACAGCCCAGACCGCCAGCTAAGGCCCCGAAGTGCACGTTCAGTGGAAAAGGATGTGGAGTTGCCGAGACAACCAGGATGTTGGCTTAGAAGCAGCCACCATTTAAAGAGTGCGTAATAGCTCACTGGTCGAGTGACTCTGCGCCGAAAATGTACCGGGGCTAAACGTGCCGCCGAAGCTGCGGGATGACCGTTGGTCATCGGTAGGGGAGCGTTCTAAGGGCAGAGAAGCCAGACCGGAAGGACTGGTGGAGCGCTTAGAAGTGAGAATGCCGGTATGAGTAGCGAAAACAGAGGTGAGAATCCTCTGCGCCGAAAGCCTAAGGGTTCCTGAGGAAGGTTCGTCCGCTCAGGGTTAGTCGGGACCTAAGCCGAGGCCGAAAGGCGTAGGTGATGGACAACAGGTTGAGATTCCTGTACCACCTTCTTCCCGTTTGAGCGATGGGGGGACGCAGGAGGATAGGGCGAGCAGGCGGCTGGAAGAGCCTGTCCAAGCCGCAAGGCTGATCCGCAGGCAAATCCGCGGATCATAAGGCCAAGCGGTGACGGCGACGGATGGATCCGGAAGTCCCCGATTTCACACTGCCAAGAAAAGCCTCTAGCGAGGGAAGAGGTGCCCGTACCGCAAACCGACACAGGTAGGCGAGGAGAGAATCCTAAGGCGCGCGGGAGAACTCTCGTTAAGGAACTCGGCAAAATGACCCCGTAACTTCGGGAGAAGGGGTGCTCTTTGGGGTGAAGAGCCCTGAAGAGCCGCAGTGAAAAGGCCCAAGCGACTGTTTATCAAAAACACAGGTCTCTGCGAAGCCGAAAGGCGACGTATAGGGGCTGACACCTGCCCGGTGCTGGAAGGTTAAGGGGAGCGCTTAGCGGAAGCGAAGGTGCGAACCGAAGCCCCAGTAAACGGCGGCCGTAACTATAACGGTCCTAAGGTAGCGAAATTCCTTGTCGGGTAAGTTCCGACCCGCACGAAAGGTGTAACGACTTGGGCGCTGTCTCAACGAGAGACCCGGTGAAATTATACTACCTGTGAAGATGCAGGTTACCCGCGACAGGACGGAAAGACCCCGTGGAGCTTTACTGCAGCCTGATATGGAATTTTGGTATCGCTTGTACAGGATAGGTGGGAGCCTGGGAAGCCGGAGCGCCAGCTTCGGTGGAGGCGACGGTGGGATACCACCCTGGCGGTATTGAAATTCTAACCCGCACCCCTTAGCGGGGTGGGAGACAGTGTCAGGTGGGCAGTTTGACTGGGGCGGTCGCCTCCCAAAAGGTAACGGAGGCGCCCAAAGGTTCCCTCAGAATGGTTGGAAATCATTCGGAGAGTGCAAAGGCACAAGGGAGCTTGACTGCGAGACGGACAGGTCGAGCAGGGACGAAAGTCGGGCTTAGTGATCCGGTGGTTCCGCATGGAAGGGCCATCGCTCAACGGATAAAAGCTACCCCGGGGATAACAGGCTGATCTCCCCCAAGAGTCCACATCGACGGGGAGGTTTGGCACCTCGATGTCGGCTCATCGCATCCTGGGGCTGTAGTCGGTCCCAAGGGTTGGGCTGTTCGCCCATTAAAGCGGTACGCGAGCTGGGTTCAGAACGTCGTGAGACAGTTCGGTCCCTATCCGTCGCGGGCGGAGGAAATTTGAGAGGAGCTGTCCTTAGTACGAGAGGACCGGGATGGACGCACCGCTGGTGTACCAGTTGTCCCGCCAGGGGCACCGCTGGGTAGCTATGTGCGGACGGGATAAGCGCTGAAAGCATCTAAGCGTGAAGCCCCCCTCAAGATGAGATTTCCCACCGCGTTAGGCGGGTAAGATCCCTCGAAGATGACGAGGTCGATAGGTCCGAGGTGGAAGCGTGGCGACACGTGGAGCTGACGGATACTAATCGATCGAGGGCTTGACCTAGCAAGAAAAGCGGAGGCGAGCGGGTCGCCGCGATGGGCAAATGTTCTTCACCCGCAGGGGTGCTTGCACCCCGAGGGGGAAGGTTATTTGACCCCGAGCGGCGGCGAGCCGGAGCTGGACAACGAAAAGCGGAAGCGCCGCGGCTTCTTCCGACGGTTATCTAGTTTTGAGGGAATGAACATCCTGTTGACAAATCCAACAGGATGGATATAATAATTACTGTCCAAGATGATAACCATTGCCTAGTGGCTATGGCGGAGGGGAAACACCCGTTCCCATCCCGAACACGGAAGTTAAGCCCTCCAGCGCCGATGGTAGTTGGGGCCAGCGCCCCTGCAAGAGTAGGTCGCTGCTAGGCAAAATGGAAAGCACGTCTTTTCTTTCCTTGGAAGAAAAGGCGTGCTTTTTCATTTATTCGGCTGCTTGACGTTTTATTGTCCAAAAAAACGGATATTCTATAGTTAGTTTTCCTTCTTTGGTCACTCTTGAAATTTTCCGTAATACATTGTATAGTAAGAGTAAGGTCAAATATAGTCAAAGTCAACAAATAGGCAGTGGGGTGTCCTTGTCAGCGGACGGCCCATCGCCAGGCAGCTTGGTTGTAAGGAAGGTGGTAGGTAGAGTGCCGAACATTTCCGACATCATTGAGCAATATTTAAAGCAAGTGCTCAATATGAGCGACCAAGATATCGTTGAAATTAAACGAAGCGAAATCGCTAATAAATTCCAATGTGTTCCGTCGCAGATCAACTATGTCATCAATACGAGGTTTACCCTTGAAAGAGGGTACATCGTCGAAAGCAAGCGCGGTGGCGGTGGGTATATCCGCATTATGAAAGTGAAGACAAAGAGTGAAGCACAGCTTATTGACCAGCTGCTCGAGCTTGTCGGCCACCGCATCAGCCAATCGAATGCTGAAGATGTGGTAAAACGTCTCGTTGAAGAAAAGGTAATTTCGGAGCGGGAAGCGAAAATTATGTTAAGCGCTATGGATCGTTCTGTTTTATATATCGATTTGCCCGAGCGGGACGAACTGCGGGCCCGCATGTTAAAAGCGATGCTGACGTCGCTGAAATACAAATAGGGGGAGGGGGAGGCATTGATTTGCCAAGAATGCAAGCAGCGGCCGGCCACGATGCACTTTACAAAAATTGTAAACGGAGAGAAAACGGAGTTCCATCTTTGCGAGCAATGCGCCAGAGAGCATGGCCATATGTTTACGTTCTACGGCAATGATGATTTTTCACTCAACAACTTGTTGGCGGGGCTTCTTAACTTTCAAGCGCCGATGAAAGAGATGACGGCGAACGCGTTTCCGAACCCGGATGTACTTCAATGTGAGACGTGCCAAATGACATACCATCAATTCACACAAATCGGGCGGTTCGGCTGCGCTAACTGCTACCGGACGTTTGCACGCTACTTGCCGCCGATTTTGAAACGGCTCCATAGCGGCAATACCGCTCATTCAGGAAAAATTCCGAAGCGAAAAGGCGGCGTTCTCCATTTGCGCAAGCAACTTGCTATGTTGAAACAAAAGCTTCAGGAGCTCGTCGCTCGTGAGGAATTCGAGCGGGCGGCCGAGGTGCGCGACCAAATCCGCTCGTTGGAGGATGAACTGCGTCGACGCGGAGAGGGGGATATGTAAGCGGTATGTCGTTCGAGAAGTTTT
Organism: Geobacillus sp. C56-T3; assembly: GCF_000092445.1. Classification (NCBI taxonomy): domain Bacteria; kingdom Bacillati; phylum Bacillota; class Bacilli; order Caryophanales; family Anoxybacillaceae; genus Geobacillus; species Geobacillus sp. C56-T3. The sequence goes on from NC_014206.1 coordinate 98,435, forward strand.
TCAATACGGCGGTCAGCGCGTGGATGAGCCAAGAGGGGCCGGATTCGGACATCGTCTTAAGCAGTCGCATCCGACTGGCGCGCAACATCGTTGACTTTCGTTTTCCAACGCTGTTTAGCAGTGAAGAAGCGATGCAAATCGTCGCGTTGTTTGAACGGACGTTCGCCCATCGTTCTTACGGAGGGGCAGGCCGCTTCGAGTTGTTGAAAATGTCGGAGCTTCAGCCGATTGAAAAACGGGTATTGGTAGAAAAACACTTAATTAGTCCGCATCTGGCTGAGGATTCGCCGTTTGGCGCTTGTCTGCTTTCGGAAAATGAAGAAATCAGCATCATGATCAACGAGGAGGATCATATCCGCATCCAATGCCTATTCCCGGGGTTGCAGCTTGCTGAGGCTCTCGAGGCGGCGAGCGAATTGGACGATTGGATTGAAGGGTATGTCAACTATGCCTTTGACGAGCGGCTTGGTTATTTAACGAGCTGCCCGACCAATGTCGGGACGGGATTGCGGGCTTCGGTGATGATGCATCTTCCGGCGCTTGTGCTGACGCAACAAATTAACCGTATTATTCCTGCCATCAACCAGCTTGGGCTTGTTGTCCGTGGAACATACGGTGAAGGGAGTGAAGCGTTGGGAAATATATTCCAAATTTCCAACCAGATCACGCTTGGGAAATCGGAGGAAGACATTGTTGCTGATTTGCATACGATCGTTCAGCAGCTGATCGCCCAAGAAAGAGCGGCTCGTCAGGCATTAGTGAAAACTTTGGGCATACAATTAGAAGACAAGGTGTTCCGTTCATACGGCATACTGGCCAACTGTCGCGTCATCGAATCGAAAGAAGCGGCGCAATGTCTGTCCGATGTTCGCTTAGGGATTGATCTAGGATATATCAAGAACATCTCGCGCAACATTTTAAATGAGCTGATGATTTTGACGCAGCCGGGATTTTTGCAGCAATATGCCGGCGGGGCGCTTCGCCCTGAAGAACGGGACGTCCGCCGCGCGGCGCTGATCCGGGAGCGTTTAAAGATGGAGGAACGAAGAAAGATGGAGGGGGATGAACGATGATGTTTGGCAGATTTACGGAACGGGCGCAAAAAGTGCTGGCGCTGGCGCAGGAAGAAGCCATTCGCCTCGGCCATAACAATATCGGCACAGAACATATTTTGCTCGGCCTCATCCGCGAGGGCGAGGGGATCGCGGCTAAGGCGCTCATGGCGCTTGGGCTCGGCCCAGATAAAATCCAAAAAGAAGTCGAATCGCTCATCGGCCGTGGCAGTGAAGTGTCGCATACGATCCACTATACACCGCGGGCGAAAAAAGTAATTGAGCTGTCGATGGATGAAGCGCGGAAGCTCGGCCATTCATACGTCGGCACAGAACATATTTTGCTTGGGTTGATCCGCGAAGGCGAAGGGGTGGCCGCCCGCGTGCTGAACAACTTGGGAGTAAGCTTGAACAAAGCGCGCCAGCAAGTGTTGCAGCTGCTTGGCAGCAATGAGTCGATGTCAGGCCATGGCGGCGGCGCGTCGCATGTGAGCACTCCGACGCTTGACAGCCTCGCCCGCGATTTGACAGCGATTGCCCGCGAAGGGCGGCTGGACCCGGTCATCGGCCGCAGTAAAGAAATTCAGCGCGTCATTGAAGTATTAAGCCGGCGGACGAAAAATAATCCGGTGTTGATCGGCGAGCCGGGCGTTGGGAAAACGGCCATTGCTGAAGGGTTAGCCCAACAAATCGTCAATAACGAAGTGCCGGAAACGCTGCGCGACAAGCGGGTCATGACGCTCGATATGGGGACGGTCGTCGCCGGAACAAAATACCGGGGGGAATTTGAAGACCGACTGAAAAAAGTGATGGATGAAATTCGTCAAGCGGGCAACATCATCTTGTTCATCGATGAGCTGCATACATTAATTGGCGCCGGTGGGGCGGAAGGAGCGATCGACGCGTCGAACATTTTGAAACCGGCGTTGGCGCGCGGGGAGCTTCAATGCATCGGCGCGACAACGCTCGATGAATACCGGAAATATATTGAAAAAGACGCCGCGCTTGAACGCCGCTTTCAGCCGATTTACGTTGATGAACCGACAGTGGAAGAATCGATCCAAATTTTAAAAGGGTTGCGCGATCGGTATGAAGCGCACCACCGCGTTTCGATTTCCGACGAGGCGATCGTGCAAGCCGTCAAGTTGTCCGACCGCTACATTACCGACCGTTTCTTGCCGGATAAGGCGATCGATTTGATCGACGAGGCTTGCTCGAAAGTGCGCCTTCGTTCGTTCACCGCACCGCCGAAATTGAAAGAACTTGAACAAAAGCTCGAGGAAGTGCGGAAAGAAAAAGACGCGGCCGTGCAAAGCCAAGAATTTGAAAAAGCGGCGTCGCTGCGCGATATGGAACAGCGGCTGCGCGAAGAACTGGAGGAAACGAAACGTGCGTGGAAAGAAAAACAAGGCCAAGAAAATTTGGAAGTGACGGTCGAAGACATCGCCGCGGTCGTCTCGAGTTGGACCGGCATTCCAGTATCGAAGCTCGCTGAGACGGAAACGGAGCGGCTGCTCAAGCTGGAAGAAATTTTGCATTCGCGTGTCGTCGGCCAAGACGAGGCGGTCAAAGCGGTCGCCAAAGCGGTGCGCCGCGCCCGTGCTGGCCTGAAAGACCCGAAACGCCCGATCGGTTCGTTCATTTTCCTTGGTCCGACCGGCGTTGGGAAAACGGAGTTGGCTCGAGCCTTGGCAGAAGCGATGTTTGGCGATGAAGACGCCCTCATTCGCATCGATATGTCCGAGTATATGGAAAAACACTCGACATCGCGGCTCATCGGGTCGCCGCCGGGGTATGTCGGTTATGAAGAAGGCGGCCAGCTGACGGAAAAAGTGCGCCGCAAGCCGTATTCGGTTGTCCTGTTAGATGAGATGGAAAAAGCGCATCCGGACGTGTTCAATATTTTGCTGCAAGTGTTGGAAGATGGGCGGCTGACTGACTCGAAAGGGCGGACGGTCGACTTCCGCAACACGATCATCATCATGACGTCCAACGTCGGCGCCGATGCGCTGAAACGGAATAAGTACGTTGGCTTCAACATTCAAGACGGGAACCAGCAATACAAAGATATGAAAAGCAAAGTGATGGATGAGCTGAAAAAAGCATTCCGTCCAGAGTTTTTAAACCGGATCGACGAAATCATCGTCTTCCATTCGCTCGAAAAAGACCATCTGAAACAAATCGTCCGATTGATGGCCGATACGCTCGTGAAGCGGCTGAAAGAGCAAGACATTGATCTTGAGCTGACGGAGGCCGCCATTGAGAAAATCGCCGCCGAAGGGTTCGATCCAGAATACGGTGCCCGCCCGTTGCGCCGCGCCTTGCAAAAGCATGTTGAAGACCGTTTGTCCGAAGAATTGTTAAAAGGCACGATCGCCAAAGGGCAAAAAGTCGTCGTGGATGTCAAAGACGGGGAGTTTGTCGTATTGTCGAAACAGGCGGTCGTGTGAGGGAAGAAAAGGCATGCGGCAGCTTCCTGCCCATGCCTTTTTTTCGTTGGAAAACGTTACAGAAAGGGTTAAGATCGATGGCGAAGAAGAAAACGAAGTTCGTTTGCCAAGAGTGTGGATATGAGTCGGCCAAATGGCTTGGACGCTGTCCGGGATGCCAAACATGGAATTCGCTTGTTGAGGAAATTGAGCAGGAGAAACCGACTGTGCGCGGCGCATTTCTTCATTCGGAGCGGGCGGGTTCGGCCAAACCGGTCCCGATTACAGCCGTGGAGGCGGTGCAAGAGCCGCGCATGAAAACGAACAGCGCGGAGCTCGATCGCGTGTTGGGCGGTGGAATCGTCAAAGGTTCGCTCGTTTTGATCGGCGGCGACCCTGGCATTGGCAAATCAACGTTGCTTTTGCAAACATCGGCGCAGCTGGCCGCCGCTGGGCATCAAGTGCTGTATGTCTCCGGTGAGGAATCGGTCAAACAAGTAAAGCTGCGCGCTGGACGCCTTCGTGCGGAGTGCGATCGGCTGTACGTGTTGGCGGAAGCAGATTTGGAATACATTGTGGCAGCGGTTGAAACGGTTCAACCTGCTTGTGTCATCATTGATTCGATTCAGACGGTGTATCGCACCGATATTTCCTCTGCACCGGGCAGCGTCGCCCAAGTGCGCGAATGCACGGCCGAGCTGATGAAGCTGGCGAAAACAAAAGGCATTGCCATTTTTATCGTCGGTCATGTGACGAAGGAAGGGGCGATCGCCGGGCCGCGCCTGCTCGAACATATGGTGGACACCGTTCTCTATTTTGAAGGGGAGCGACACCATACGTATCGCATTTTGCGAGCGGTGAAAAACCGTTTTGGCTCAACGAACGAAATCGGCATTTTTGAGATGCGCGACATTGGGCTGAAGGAAGTGGAAAACCCATCAGAAGTGTTTTTAGAAGAACGGTCGCGCGGAGCGGCTGGCTCGACGGTCGTGGCGGCGATGGAAGGGACGCGGCCGGTGCTCGTGGAAATCCAGGCGCTCGTCTCGCCGACGAGCTTCGGCAACCCGAGACGGATGGCAACCGGCCTTGACCATAACCGTGTGTCGCTTTTGATGGCCGTGCTCGAAAAGCGGGTTGGGCTGCTGTTGCAAAACCAAGATGCTTATTTGAAAGTGGCGGGCGGCGTGAAGCTTGATGAGCCGGCAATTGACTTGGCGGTCGCTGTCAGCATCGCCTCGAGCTTTCGCGATCGGCCGACGAATCCGGCGGATGTCATTATCGGCGAAGTCGGCTTAACTGGAGAGGTGCGCCGCGTCTCGCGCATCGAACAGCGCGTGCAGGAGGCGGTAAAATTAGGCTTTTCCCGCATCATTGTGCCAAAAAACAATTTAGCTGGCTGGCAGCCGCCAAAAGGTGTGCAAGTGATCGGTGTTTCGCATGTGGCCGAGGCGCTTGAGCATACAATGTGTTAATCGCTCTTTCACCTGCGCAACCCGCTTCTTCGCGCCCAAGGGGATATGAGCAATCAAAAATTCATCGCCTCTTCATTCTTAAGTGTTCAAGCAGAGGCATAAACAGCCTAAAAGGATTGAACCTTTTCGCTCTGATGTACGTAAAAAATAGTAGGGTGATCCGAAACAACTATGGCGTTTGGCCGGCGTTTTCCGCTATTGTTACAAGCAGATGTCGAATGTTCAAAAACGATTAAAAATTGCCTTCCAATTGGTTTCAAACATTGGAAACTGTTTATAATGTTAAATAGGGAGGTGAAGATGGGCTGATGGTCAAACGCATTGTGCAATTATTTTTCCTCGCCGTGGGCGGAACGTTAGGCGCCATGTTTTTTCCTGACTTGCTTAAGCTGATGAATGTGAGCGGCATGCCGCTTCTCAATAATTCTTATACGCTGGCGGTGCTGGGGGCAGTCGTTTTCTTTTTGTTGACGTTTTGGCTTGTCGATTATGTGGTCGACATGATTCGCTGGGTGGAGGAAACGCTCGTGAAGGCGCCGGCCGCCGACGTGCTGTTTGGCAGTCTCGGGCTGATTTTCGGTCTTATTATCGCGTTTTTCGTTGTCATGCCGTTGCAGTCGTTTCACATTCAAGTGTTGAATACGGTGTTGCCGATTTTTTTGACGGTGTTGCTTGGCTACTTAGGGTTTCGCGTCGGTTTAAAGAAACGGAATGAGTTGATGAACTTATTTTCCTTGTCCAACCGCATGGCGAAGAAAAAAGGTGGAGAAGCGGAAAACGAACCGTCAAAGGGCGGTGCTGTGAAAATTTTGGATACGAGCGTCATCATCGACGGGCGGATCGCAGACATTTGCCAAACCGGGTTTTTGGAAGGGCCGCTTGTCATTCCGCGGTTTGTGCTCGAAGAATTGCAGCATATCGCCGATTCGTCCGATGTGCTGAAACGGAACCGCGGCCGCCGCGGCTTGGATATTTTGAACCGCATCCAAAAAGAAATGGCGATGAAAGTGGAAATCCATGAAGCGGATTTCAGCGACGTCCAGGAAGTCGACAGCAAACTCGTCAAGCTGGCGAAGCAACTTCAAGGCGTTGTCGTGACGAACGATTTCAATTTAAACAAAGTATGTGAGCTGCAAAACGTGCGTGTTTTGAATATCAACGATTTAGCGAATGCCGTCAAACCGGTCGTGCTGCCAGGCGAGGAGCTGAACGTACACGTCATTAAAGATGGGAAGGAGCATAACCAAGGCGTGGCCTATTTGGACGACGGGACGATGATCGTCGTCGAAGATGGCAAAGAATATATCGGCAAACGGGTTGACGTTTTAGTCACCAGCGTGTTACAAACATCTGCGGGGAGAATGATTTTTGCCAAATTGAAACTGCTGCAAAAAGCGTTGTAAAACGAATAGGGGAAACGGCCAATGAATTACGAAGCGATTGTCTTGGCGGCCGGGCGGGGAAAGCGGATGAACGCCGGCATGAACAAGCAATTCCTTGAGCTTGGCGGTGAGCCGCTCATCGTTCGGACGCTGAACGTGTTTGAGCGTGATGAGCGGTGCACCCGCATCGTGCTCGTCGTCAACCCAGCCGAGCGAAGCCGATTTGAGCAGCTGCTCGCCCGCTTTCGCATTCGAAAAGTCGCCGCGCTTACCGACGGCGGCGAGGAGCGGCAGCATAGCGTCTACAACGGATTGCAGGCGCTCGCGGGGGAGGAGATTGTTCTCATCCATGACGGCGCCCGCCCATTTGTCCGCGTCCATCATTTGCACGAGCTAGTGAACGCCGCTGTTCAGTACGGGGCGGCGATCCCGGCAGTGCGGGTGAAAGATACGATCAAAAAAGCGAACGGTTTGTTTGTCGAACAGACGATTGATCGTTCCAGCTTGTGGGCGGTGCAGACGCCACAAGCTTTTCGTCTGTCTTTGATCATGGAAGCGCACGAAGCGGCGAAACAGGCTGGCTATCTCGGCACGGATGACGCCGGCCTTGTGGAGCGAATCGGCAAGCCGGTGAAGATCATTGAGGGGGATTATCGCAATATTAAGCTGACGACGCCGGAGGACCTTTTGTTTGCTGAGGCGATTTTGGCAAGCCGGATGGCCGAATAGATGGGGGTGGAGAGATGTTTCGCATTGGACAAGGGTTTGACGTCCATCAGCTTGTTGAAGGGCGTCCGCTGATCATTGGCGGCGTCACCATTCCGTATGAAAAGGGGCTGCTCGGCCACTCAGATGCCGACGTGCTGCTTCATGCGGTGGCGGACGCATGCCTTGGGGCGATCGGCGCCGGCGATATCGGCCGGCATTTTCCGGACACAGATCCGCGCTTTAAAGATGCCGACTCGGCTGAGCTGTTGGCGCACGTATGGGCGCTCGCTCGGCAGGAAGGGTATAGGCTCGTGAACGCCGACTGCACGATCATCGCACAAAAGCCGAAGATGGCGCCGTATATTGAAGAAATGAGGGCGGTGATCGCTCGGTTGCTGGAAGCCGAGCGCTCGCAAGTCAATGTGAAGGCAACGACGACGGAGAAGCTTGGATTCACTGGGCGGGAGGAAGGCATTGCCGCCCAGGCGGTCGTCTTGCTGCAAAAAAGCTAATGGAGCGGCCTTTGGCAACATCATTTGGGAAGAACCTCGTTCTTTAATACATAAGCGCTTTGTTCGCCGTCCTGGCTAGGAGGTGTAAAGGGGGGCGTCGGCGGTGTGGTGCGGCTTAGGCGAGAGCTGTCTGTTTTGAACTTTGCTGCGATAAACGGTACAATAATAGCACAAGCTTTGATGGAAGTGGAGGGTTTGGATGATGGCAAAAGAGGTGCGCGTGCGCTATGCGCCGAGCCCAACCGGCCATTTGCATATCGGCGGGGCGCGGACAGCGCTGTTTAACTATTTGTTTGCCCGCCATCACGGTGGAAAAATGATCGTCCGCATCGAGGATACGGATATTGAACGGAACGTCGAAGGCGGCGAAAAGTCGCAGCTCGAAAACTTAAAATGGCTCGGCATTGATTATGATGAATCGATTGATCAAGATGGCGGCTACGGGCCGTATCGGCAAACGGAGCGGCTCGATATTTACCGAAAATATGTGAATGAATTGCTTGAGCAAGGGCATGCGTACAAATGTTTTTGCACGCCGGAAGAGCTCGAGCGCGAGCGGGAGGCGCAGCGGGCGGCCGGCATCGCCGCTCCGCAGTACAGCGGCAAATGCCGCCATTTGACGCCAGAGCAGGTCGCGGAGCTCGAGGCGCAAGGGAAGCCGTATACGATCCGCCTGAAGGTGCCGGAAGGGAAAACGTACGAGTTTTACGATTTAGTGCGCGGCAAAGTGGTGTTTGAATCGAAAGATGTCGGCGGCGATTGGGTGATTGTCAAGGCGAATGGCATTCCGACATACAATTTCGCTGTTGTCATCGACGACCATTTGATGGAAATCAGCCATGTGTTTCGCGGTGAGGAACATTTGTCCAATACGCCGAAGCAGCTCATGGTATACGAGTATTTCGGCTGGGATCCGCCGCAGTTCGCGCACTTGACGTTGATCGTCAACGAGCAGCGGAAAAAGCTGTCTAAGCGCGATGAATCAATCATTCAGTTCGTCTCGCAATACAAAGAACTTGGCTATTTGCCGGAAGCGATGTTCAACTTTTTCGCTTTGCTTGGCTGGTCGCCGGAAGGAGAGGAAGAAATTTTTACGAAAGACGAACTGATCCGCATGTTCGATGTCTCCCGGCTGTCAAAATCCCCGTCCATGTTTGATACGAAAAAGCTGACATGGATGAACAACCAATATATCAAAAAGCTTGATCTTGACCGGCTTGTCGAGCTGGCCTTGCCGCATTTAGTGAAAGCCGGGCGCCTGCCGGCGGATATGACGGACGAACAGCGGCAATGGGCGCGCGATTTAATTGCTTTGTATCAAGAGCAAATGAGCTACGGGGCGGAGATCGTCCCGCTGTCTGAGCTGTTCTTTAAAGAAGAAATCGACTACGAGGACGAGGCGCGTCAAGTGCTTGCTGAAGAGCAAGTGCCGGCTGTGCTTTCCACCTTCCTTGAGAGCGTGCGTGAGCTTGAGCCGTTTACGGCAGACGAGATTAAAGCGGCCATTAAAGCGGTGCAAAAGGCGACCGGGCAAAAAGGGAAAAAGTTGTTTATGCCGATCCGCGCGGCGGTGACGGGACAAACGCACGGACCGGAGCTGCCGTTTGCCATTCAGTTGCTCGGCAAAGAAAAAGTGATCGAGCGGCTGGAGCGGGCGTTGCAAGAAAAATTTTAATCGGCCTCTATGCACGTTTGCATGATGGATGTGGTATAATAATATAAAGTTTCGATGGAACAAGCGCATAAAGAAAAAGCGTTGACGAGGAGAAGTAGGAAGCATCGGCATCCCAGAGAGAGCCGCCTTGGCTGAAAGCGGCTTATGTTCGGTGCTGTCTGAAGTGCGCCTCGGAGTCTCCTTTCGAACCGGAACAGAGACGTTCTGCAGTAGAGGGGAGCGGAGCATCTCCGTTATCGGAATCGAGTGAGCGAAACGGCGCCCCGTTTCGCTAAACAGAGTGGAACCGCGCCAAAAGCGTCTCTGTGTCTTCGGCACAGGGACGCTTTTTTATTCAAGACAACTTAGAGGGATGGAGGGAGGACATTATGTTTAAAACGTTAAAAGAGGATATTGAGGTCATTTTTGAGCAAGACCCGGCGGCGAGAAGCTATTTGGAAGTCATTTTAACATATTCCGGCCTGCATGCCATCTGGGCGCATCGGATCGCCCATGCGCTTTACAAGCGGAAATTTTACTTTCTTGCCCGCTTGATTTCGCAAATCAGCCGCTTTTTCACTGGCATTGAAATCCATCCGGGCGCGAAAATCGGCCGCCGCTTTTTCATCGACCACGGCATGGGCGTGGTGATCGGCGAAACGTGTGAAATCGGCGACAATGTCACCGTCTATCAAGGGGTCACATTAGGCGGGACAGGGAAAGAAAAAGGGAAGCGGCACCCGACGATCAAAGACAACTGTTTGATCGCTGCCGGCGCGAAAGTGCTCGGTTCGATTACGATCGGGGAAAACTCGAAAATCGGCGCTGGGTCGGTCGTGTTAAAAGACGTGCCGCCCAATTCGACCGTCGTTGGCATTCCGGGCCGCGTCGTTGTGCGCGACGGGGTGAAAGTGAAGAAAGATTTAAACCATACCGACCTTCCTGACCCGATCGCCGACCGGTTTCGGGAGCTTGAAGAGGAAATCGCCCGGCTGAAAAGCGAGCTTGAGGCATTGAAACAACAAGAAAGGAAGAACGAGTATGAGCAGCATCCGGCTTTATAATACGCTGACGCGAAAAAAAGAACCGTTTGAGCCGTTGGAGCCGAATAAAGTGAAAATGTATGTGTGCGGCCCGACCGTCTATAATTATATTCACATCGGCAATGCTCGGGCCGCCGTCGTTTTTGACACGATCCGCCGCTATTTGGAGTTCCGCGGCTATGATGTGACGTATGTATCGAACTTTACCGATGTTGATGACAAGTTGATCAAAGCGGCCCGCGAGCTCGGCGAGAGCGTGCCGGCGATTGCTGAGCGGTTTATTGAGGCGTATTTTGAAGACATTCAGGCGCTTGGCTGCAAAAAAGCGGACATCCATCCGCGGGTGACCGAAAACATTGATGCGATTATCGAATTCATTCAGGCGCTCATTGACAAAGGATATGCCTACGAAGTCGACGGCGACGTGTATTACCGGACGCGCAAGTTCCGCGAATACGGCAAGCTGTCTCATCAATCGATCGATGAGCTGCAAGCTGGGGCGCGCATCGAAATTGGGGAGAAAAAAGACGATCCACTTGATTTCGCCCTTTGGAAAGCAGCGAAGGAAGGAGAAATTTGTTGGGACAGTCCATGGGGGAAAGGGCGGCCTGGTTGGCATATCGAATGCTCGGCGATGGCGCGCAAATATTTGGGCGATACGATCGATATCCACGCCGGCGGCCAGGACTTGACATTCCCGCACCATGAAAACGAAATCGCCCAGTCGGAGGCGCTGACCGGCAAACCGTTCGCGAAATATTGGCTGCACAATGGGTATTTAAATATTAACAACGAAAAAATGTCCAAGTCGCTTGGCAATTTCGTGCTCGTTCACGATATCATCCGGGAGATCGACCCGCAAGTGCTGCGTTTTTTCATGCTATCGGTGCATTACCGCCATCCGATCAACTACAGCGAGGAACTGCTTGAGAGTGCGCGGCGCGGACTCGAGCGCCTGAAGACGGCGTACAGCAATTTGCAGCATCGCCTGCAGGCAAGCACGAACTTAACGGACAATGACGAGGAATGGGTTTCGCGCATTGCCGACATCCGCGCCTCGTTCATCCGTGAAATGGACGACGATTTCAACACGGCGAACGGCATTGCCGTATTGTTTGAACTGGCGAAGCAGGCCAACTTGTACTTGCAGGAAAAAACGACATCCGAGAAGGTCATTCACGCGTTTTTGCGCGAGTTCGAACAGCTGGCGGACGTACTTGGACTCACCTTGAAGCAGGATGAGCTGCTTGATGAGGAAATCGAGGCGTTGATCCAAAAGCGCAATGAAGCGCGGAAAAACCGCGATTTTGCGCTGGCCGACCGCATTCGCGACGAGTTGAGAGCGAAAAACATTATTTTGGAAGACACGCCGCAAGGAACGAGATGGAAACGGGGATAGCACGCGATGATGGCGGAGTTTGAAACGGTCAACGATGTGAAGCAGTTAAATGGACTGGCGCTTGCCTATATTGGCGACGCCGTGTACGAGGTGTATGTGCGACGCCATTTGCTTGCTGGCGGCAGCGTGCGGCCGCATGAGCTGCATCGGCGGGCGGTCCGCTATGTGTCGGCGCGGGCGCAAGCGCGAGTGATTTTGGCGTTGCTTGACGAGGGCGTCCTGACCGAGGAGGAAAAGGACATCGTCCGCCGCGGCCGCAATGCCAAATCAGGCACAATCCCGAAAAATACGGATGTGCAAACATACCGGCATAGCACGGCCTTTGAGGCGCTCATCGGTTATCATTTTTTGGTTAATAATGAAAAGCGGGTTGATGAGCTGATCGGCCGTTCGTTTGCCATTATTGAAAGGGAAGAAAGGGCGTTGGAATGATGGACTACATTATCGGCAAAAATCCGGTCATTGAAGCGCTCAAAGCCGGGCGCGACATCAATAAAATTTGGATCGCGGAAGGGGCGCAGCGCCATACTGTCGAACCTGTGCTTGAATGGGCAAAGCGGCGGGGCGTGCTCGTCCAATATGTCCCGAAGCGCAAGCTTGATCAGATGGCTGAAGGAGCTCATCAAGGGGTGATCGCTCAGGCGGCGGCTTACCGCTACTATGAAATCGATGACTTGTTCGCTCGCGCCGCCGAGCGGGGCGAGGCGCCGTTTTTTCTCATCTTGGACGAGCTTGAGGATCCGCATAATTTAGGGGCCATCATGCGCACCGCTGATGCGGTCGGGGCGCACGGCCTCATTATTCCGAAGCGGCGTTCGGTCGGGCTGACCCAAACGGTGGCGAAGGCGTCGACCGGGGCGATTGAGCACGTTCCGGTCGCGCGTGTGACAAACTTGGCGCGGACGATTGACGAGCTGAAAGAGCGCGGAGTGTGGGTAGCCGGAACGGATGCATCGGCTCAAGACGACTACCGCTCGCTCGATGGCACGATGCCGTTGGCGCTCGTAATCGGGAGCGAAGGAAAAGGGATCAGCCGCCTAGTGCTTGAAAAGTGCGATTTCTTGTTCCGGTTGCCGATGCGCGGCCATGTCACCTCACTCAATGCCTCTGTCGCCGCCAGCCTGCTCATGTACGAGGTGTACCGGAAGCGGTATCCGTTGGGAGAATAGCGAATGAACATTTTGATTGTCGACGGCTATAACATCATCGGAGCGTGGCCGGAGCTGCGCCGGCTGAAAGAAGAGGGCGATCTGGCAGCGGCAAGGGATTTATTGATTGAAAAAATGGCTGACTACAAAGGATTCACCGGGGACCATGTCGTGATCGTATTCGATGCCCACCTCGTGCAAGGAAACGAGAAAAAGTATAAACATTACGACGTCGATGTCATTTTTACAAAGGAACATGAGACGGCCGATGAGCGAATTGAACGGTTGGCGAAAACATTGATGAATGCGCGCACAAAAGTGTATGTCGCTACCTCCGACTACACCGAACAATGGACGGTGTTCGGCCAAGGCGCCCTGCGCAAGTCGGCGCGCGAGCTATTGGATGAAGTCGAGACGGTTGAGCGGGACATTTCCCAAAAAGTAAAAGCGATGCGGCAGCGCACTCCGATCTCCAAAGTTCCGCTAAATGATAGAATTGCTGAAATTTTTGAAAAATGGCGAAGAGGAGAAAAATGAGCGGTTGACGCTGTAAAAATTTGTCCTGTATAATACATGTTAGCGATTGATGCGGTCGGGGGGATCAGCGTGGGGGAATGCTTGAAAGCAATGAAAGGGAAAGATTATCATCAGCTGGACGATGAGCAGCTTGTTGCGCTCGTTCACGAAGGGGATGGGGAAGCACTTGATTTTTTAATCCATAAATATCAAAACTTTGTGCGCGCCAAAGCTCGCTCCTATTTTTTAGTCGGAGCTGATCGGGAAGATATCGTGCAGGAAGGAATGATCGGTCTGTATAAGGCCGTCCGTGATTTTAAGGGGGACAAGCTTTCCTCATTTAAAGCGTTTGCAGAACTTTGCATCACAAGGCAAATGATTACCGCGATTAAAACGGCGACCCGCCAAAAGCATATTCCGCTCAACTCTTACGTTTCCTTGGATAAGCCGATTTATGACGATGAATCTGACCGGACGCTGATGGATGTGTTGTCCGGCACGCAGGTGACGGACCCGGAACAATTGATTGTCAACCGCGAGGAAGTCGATGATATTGAACTAAAGATGGCGGAACTGCTCAGCGACCTCGAGCGGAAAGTGCTCGCTTTGTATTTGGATGGACGCTCATACCAGGAAATTTCCGAAGAGCTGAACCGCCATGTCAAGTCGATCGACAACGCGTTGCAACGCGTCAAGCGGAAGCTCGAGAAATATTTGGAATACCGCGAGATCAGTTTGTAGGCATCGCGCCGCCGCATCAAAAGATGTCATTGACAGCGAAACAGCCAATATGATAAATTTTTATGGACATCTCGAAGGAACGGTGGAATGCTGATGCGCCAAAAAGTGACGCTGGCTTGCGCGCAGTGCGGAAGCCGAAACTATACGGCAGCAAAACAAATACGTCGCCTTGGTGAGCGCCTTATGGCCAACAAGTTTTGCTCAACATGCAACAAACATACAATCCATCGTGAAACGAAATAGACGGTGGAGATAGTTTTGAACGATGATGGAGGTACGAGTGATGCAGCGAGTAATCAACTTTTTAAAAGAAGTCGTACGCGAGCTGAAAAAAGTGAGTTGGCCAAACCGGAAGGAGTTAGTGAACTACACGGCGGTCGTGTTGGCCACGGTGGCGTTTTTCACCGTCTTTTTTGCCGTTGTGGACCTCGGCATTTCTGAGTTGATTCGCCTCGTGTTTGAATAAGCGGACGAAGGATATGTTATAATGAAAGATAATCGTGCGCGTATGGAACCCGGCAACGGGTTTTTGTTTTGCGCAAAAAACAAAACGAAAACCGCCTTGGGGAGGCTTGTTGATGGAGAAAAACTGGTATGTTGTCCATACATATTCGGGATATGAAAACAAAGTGAAAGCCAATTTGGAAAAACGCGTCGAATCGATGGGAATGCAAGATAAAATTTTTCGCGTCGTCGTTCCGGAAGAGACGGAGACGGACGTCAAAAACGGAAAACGGAAAACGACGAAAAAGAAAGTGTTCCCTGGCTATGTGCTCGTTGAGATGGTCATGACGGATGACTCATGGTATGTCGTGCGCAACACGCCGGGCGTCACTGGATTTGTCGGCTCAAGCGGAGCTGGTTCGAAACCGACGCCGCTTATGGAGGAAGAAGTAAAAATGATCTTGAAGCGGATGGGCATGCCGCTTGCCGAGGTTGACGTAGACTATGAGGTAAATGAAACGGTGCGGATCAAAGAAGGTCCGTTTGCGAACTTTACAGGGAAAATTGAAGCGATTGACCCGGATAAACATAAAGTGAAGCTGCTTGTCGATATGTTTGGGCGCGAAACACGGGTGGAGCTTGAGTTTTCGCAAATAGAAAAAATCTAATGGATAAAGAACTTGCAATTGATAGGGAAAAGTGATACTATTTTAAAGTCAGTATGTCTCTTAAACGGAGACATATGGCGGTGAACTTATACACTGTGTATAAGGGAGCCGTTTTGTTTTTACGCTGATCCTCTCAACTGAACGGGAGATAGGAAAACGGCTCAGTAGACCGGAGCCGGATGAGTGGGAGGGGCAATCCCTAATACCACATCACGGACTTAAGGAGGTGTGTCTCGTGGCGAAAAAAGTAATCAAGGTTGTCAAACTGCAAATTCCTGCAGGGAAAGCGAATCCGGCGCCGCCAGTAGGTCCTGCGTTGGGTCAAGCCGGTGTCAATATTATGGCGTTTTGCAAAGAGTTTAATGCCCGCACGGCGGACCAAGCAGGGTTGATCATTCCGGTTGAAATTACGGTTTTTGAAGACCGTTCATTTACATTCATCACGAAAACGCCGCCAGCCGCTGTATTGCTGAAAAAAGCGGCGGGCATTGAATCGGGCTCCGGCGAACCGAACCGCAACAAAGTGGCGACAATTAAACGCGACAAAGTGCGTGAGATCGCTGAGCTGAAAATGCCGGATTTGAATGCGGCGAGCATTGAGGCGGCCATGCGCATGATCGAAGGCACGGCCCGCAGCATGGGCATTGTGATTGAAGACTAAAGCCGGTGCGTCGTTTGTAGGGGAGGTTGCGTCATTGGGCAACCTCTCTCTCCATGAACAAAAACAGCAAGACGGGCCCGATGAATGGGCATCCGTCCGCTTCTTCGTTTTTGAAAGAAGCGAAGAACGTTCAATGTGGGAGGTTTTTCCGCTAAAACCACAACCGAGGAGGATTTTTCACATGCCGAAAAGAGGAAAGAAATACTTAGAAGCATTGAAACTCGTCGACCGCTCCAAAGCATACCCGATTGCTGAAGCAATCGAGCTCGTGAAAAAAACGAACATCGCGAAATTCGATGCCACGGTGGAAGTGGCGTTCCGTTTGGGCGTCGACCCGAAAAAAGCGGACCAACAAATTCGCGGCGCCGTCGTCCTGCCGCACGGCACAGGGAAAGTGGCGCGCGTGTTGGTGTTCGCGAAAGGGGAAAAAGCGAAAGAAGCAGAAGCGGCTGGCGCTGACTATGTCGGCGATACAGAATATATCAACAAAATCCAGCAAGGTTGGTTTGACTTTGATGTCGTTGTTGCTACGCCGGACATGATGGGTGAAGTCGGGAAACTCGGCCGCATTTTAGGGCCGAAAGGGTTGATGCCAAACCCGAAAACCGGAACAGTCACGTTTGACGTAGCAAAAGCGGTGCAAGAAATCAAGGCTGGTAAAGTGGAATACCGCGTCGACAAAGCGGGCAACATCCACGTTCCGATCGGCAAAGTGTCGTTTGACAACGAGAAATTGGCTGAAAACTTCGCAGCCGTCTATGAAGCAATTTTGAAAGCCAAACCGGCGGCGGCAAAAGGGACGTACGTGAAAAACGTCACGATTACATCCACAATGGGCCCTGGCATCAAGGTTGACCCGTCCACGGTTGCTGTTGCACAATAACCGTTGACTTTTGTTTGTCCGTCTGTTAAAATGCCATTTGGCTGAACAAATGAATATCATTTGTACCGTAGACAGTAGGTGCCTGTTTGAGGCTTAATTTCCTACCGAGGTATGTGGACGATAGAACAGCGCGCCCTGCGTCGGGGACGAGCGGCGGTGCGTTGAACGACACCTCCATGTCTACGCGGCATGGAGGTTTTTTATTGAGCAGACGGTATAAGTGGTATTCTCTCATTTTCCTTACAGGAGGTGCAGGACGTGTCGAGCGCGATTGAACTGAAAAAACAAGTGGTCGCGGAAATCGCAGACAAATTCCGGGCCAGCAAGGCAACCGTCATCGTTGATTACCGCGGCTTGAACGTGGCGGAAATGACCGAGTTGCGCAAACAGCTGCGCGAGGCAGGCGTCGAGTTTAAAGTGTACAAAAACACCTTGACCCGCCGGGCGCTCGCGGAAGTCGGCTTGGAAGGACTGGATGAAGTGTTCACCGGTCCAAATGCCATCGCCTTCAGCAATGAAGATGTCGTGGCGCCGGCAAAAATTTTAAGCGAGTTTGCGAAAACGCATGAAGCATTGGAAATCAAAGGCGGCGTCATCGAAGGGAACATCGCCAGCAAAGAAGAAATCGATGCGTTGGCGAAACTCCCGTCCCGCGAAGGGTTGCTTTCGATGTTGCTTAGCGTTCTTCAAGCCCCGATCCGCAACTTTGCGCTTGCGATTAAAGCGGTGGCTGACAAGCAAGAGGAACAAGGCGCGTAATGGCGCATCGATATGTGCTTAACAATCATTCAGAAAACAAAGGAGGAAGTTGTGATGACGAAAGAACAAATCATTGAAGCAGTGAAAAATATGACCGTATTGGAATTAAACGAATTGGTGAAAGCGATCGAGGAAGAATTCGGCGTAACAGCTGCGGCTCCGGTTGTTGTCGCGGGCGGCGCAGCAGCTGGCGCTGAAGCAGCGGCAGAAAAAACGGAATTCGACGTCATTCTTGCCGACGCCGGCGCGCAAAAAATCAAAGTCATCAAAGTCGTTCGCGAAATCACTGGCCTCGGCCTGAAAGAAGCGAAAGACTTGGTCGACAACACCCCGAAGCCGATCAAAGAAGGCATTGCGAAAGAAGAAGCAGAAGAAATCAAAGCAAAACTCGAAGAAGCTGGCGCGAAAGTCGAAATCAAGTAATGGCTGCGCCATTGAAAAAAGAGGCTTGCCCGAAGCAAGGGACGGCCTCTTTTTTGTTACACTATATAACGGAAGGCAGTGCAGCCTGTCGACAAGGAGGAGGGGATGATGATGAGCGAGCATTATTACTCAGTTAATCCGAAGTCGGAGCGAAACCCGCAAACGTGGACGTACGTGTTGCGGGGGCATGAATTCCGCTTTACGACCGACAGCGGAGTGTTTTCAAAGCGCGAAGTCGACTTTGGCACACGCCTGTTAATTGAAACGTTCGAGGAGCCGGGAGTGGCTGGGGATTTGTTGGATGTCGGCTGCGGATATGGGCCGATCGGGCTTGCCTTGGCCAAATCGTTTCCAAACCGGCGCGTTCACATGATTGATGTCAACGAGCGGGCGCTCGAACTGGCGCAGGAAAACAAGCAGGCAAACGGGATTGACAATGCGGTGATTTACAAAAGCGATCTTTTTTCGGAAGTCGGAGAACAGCGATTTGCAGCGGTCGTCACCAATCCGCCGATCCGGGCTGGCAAACGGGTCGTTTACGCGATTTTTGAACAAAGCCGCGATCATCTGCTCGATCATGGCGAGCTATGGGTCGTCATTCAAAAAAAGCAAGGCGCCCCATCGGCCTTGCAAAAGCTGAACGAATGCTTTCCCGCTGTAGAAGTCGTCGCGAAGAAAAAAGGATATTATATCATAAAGGCGAAAAAATGTTGACACCGTTTTTTTATTGTGGTAGCATTATAAAATGCTAAATATGCACATTTCCCGTGCAGAGGGGATGACGTATAATTTTGGACGCAATGGAAACAATGATAAAATCAATAAACAACGAACCATATGGTTTTCTATTGGAATAGAAACCATTTTCTTTTTTTCTCCATTCAACTCAACGCCTGGTTTCCTCGCGCCGGGAGCGTGTTAAATCCCCTAAATGAAACGGTGGTGCACGCAACGAAGCCGTTTCCGCCCGGATGGCGGGGGGCCGGCTGCATGCATGCCTAGTGCTTTGCCCCGGAATGACGGAGCGGCCAGTCCGCCTTGAAGGCATTGATTGCTGAGCAGAGCGGATGATGGAGCTGTTCCGGTTCCGGTTTTCACTAATGTCTACATTTGAGGGGTGAATCACTCTTGACAGGCCGACTAGTTCAATACGGGCGACACCGCCAACGCAGAAGCTATGCACGCATCAGCGAAGTGCTGGAATTGCCGAACTTGATCGAAATTCAAACGTCCTCCTACCAATGGTTTCTCGATGAAGGGCTGCGGGAAATGTTTAGGGAAATTTCCCCGATTGAAGACTTTTCCGGCAATCTCTCGCTTGAATTTATCGACTATAGTTTAGGAGAACCGAAATATACGGTCGAAGAGGCGAAAGAACGCGACGTTACATATGCGGCGCCGCTTCGCGTCAAAGTTCGCCTGATCAATAAAGAAACGGGCGAAGTGAAGGAACAAGACGTGTTTATGGGCGATTTTCCGCTCATGACGGAAACCGGAACGTTTATTATCAATGGGGCGGAACGCGTCATCGTTTCCCAGCTCGTCCGTTCGCCAAGCGTCTATTACAGCGACAAAGTTGATAAAAACGGCAAACGCGGCTACTCGGCGACAGTGATTCCGAACCGCGGCGCATGGCTTGAATATGAAACCGATGCGAAAGACGTCGTTTACGTTCGCATCGACCGCACCCGTAAACTGCCGGTTACGGTGCTTCTCCGTGCGCTTGGGTTCAGCTCCGACCAAGAAATCATCGATCTGCTCGGTGACAACGAATACTTGCGCAATACGCTTGAAAAAGATAATACCGACAGCACGGAAAAAGCGTTGATTGAAATTTACGAGCGTCTTCGTCCGGGAGAGCCGCCGACGCTTGAGAATGCGAAAAATTTGCTGGCGTCGCGCTTTTTTGATCCGAAGCGCTATGACTTGGCGAGCGTAGGCCGTTATAAAATCAATAAAAAACTTCATATTAAAAACCGCCTGTTCAATCAGCGGCTCGCGGAAACGATCATTGATCCCGAAACCAAGGAAGTCATCGCCGAAGCTGGAGCGATGATCGACCGCCGAACGCTGAATCGCCTGCTCCCGTATTTGGAAAAAGGGGTCGGCTTACAGACATACCGCCCGGCCGAAGGGGTGGTGGACGGGGACATTTCGGTGCAAACGATCAAAATTTATGCCCCGAATGACCCGGATGGCGAAAAAGTGATCAACGTCATCGGCAACGGCTTCATCGCCGAGGATGTCAAACATATTACACCGGCTGACATCATTGCGTCGATCAGCTATTTCTTCAACTTGCTCCACGGCGTCGGCGATACGGATGACATCGACCATTTAGGCAACCGCCGCCTCCGTTCGGTCGGCGAACTATTGCAAAACCAATTCCGCATCGGCCTGTCGCGCATGGAGCGCGTCGTGCGCGAGCGCATGTCGATCCAAGATACGAACACGATTACGCCGCAGCAGCTGATCAACATCCGCCCAGTGATCGCGGCGATCAAAGAGTTTTTCGGCAGCTCGCAGCTGTCACAGTTCATGGATCAAACGAACCCATTGGCCGAACTGACGCACAAGCGGCGTCTGTCCGCGCTTGGCCCTGGCGGATTGACACGTGAGCGCGCTGGGTTTGAGGTGCGCGACGTTCACTATTCGCACTACGGGCGGATGTGTCCGATTGAAACGCCGGAAGGTCCGAACATCGGACTCATCAACTCGCTGTCCACTTACGCGAAAGTGAACAAGTTCGGCTTTATTGAAACGCCATACCGGCGCGTCGATCCGGAAACAGGGCGGGTGACGGACCAAATCGATTATTTGACAGCCGATGAAGAGGACAATTACGTTGTAGCGCAGGCGAACGTACCGCTTGCGGAGGACGGCACGTTCCTTGAAGAAAACGTTGTCGCCCGTTTCCGCGGCGAGAACATCGTCGTCAAGCGCGATCGCGTCGACTACATGGACGTTTCGCCGAAGCAAGTCGTCTCAGCAGCGACAGCGTGCATCCCATTTTTGGAAAACGACGACTCGAACCGCGCGCTGATGGGAGCGAACATGCAGCGGCAAGCCGTGCCGCTGTTGGAACCGGAAGCGCCGATCGTTGGCACGGGGATGGAGTATGTTTCGGCGAAAGACTCGGGCGCAGCGGTCATTTGCAAGCACCGCGGCATCGTCGAGCGCGTCGAAGCAAAGGAAATTTGGGTGCGTCGGCTGATTGAAGTGGACGGCAAAGAAGTCAAGGGTGATCTAGATAAATATCGGTTGCTGAAATTCGTTCGTTCGAACCAAGGCACGTGCTACAACCAGCGGCCGATCGTGAAAAAAGGCGATATCGTTGAGAAGGGCGAAATTTTGGCCGATGGCCCGTCGATGGATAAGGGCGAATTGGCGCTTGGCCGCAATGTGCTTGTCGCCTTTATGACATGGGACGGTTACAACTACGAAGACGCGATCATCATGAGCGAACGGCTCGTCAAAGAAGACGTGTATACATCCATTCATATTGAAGAGTATGAAGCCGAATCGCGCGATACGAAACTCGGTCCGGAAGAAATTACGCGCGACATTCCAAACGTCGGCGAGGATGCGCTGAAAAACTTGGATGAACGCGGCATCGTCCGCATCGGCGCAGAAGTGAAAGACGGCGACTTGCTCGTCGGCAAAGTGACGCCAAAAGGAATGACCGAGCTGAC
This sequence comes from Geobacillus sp. C56-T3, assembly GCF_000092445.1. Classification (NCBI taxonomy): domain Bacteria; kingdom Bacillati; phylum Bacillota; class Bacilli; order Caryophanales; family Anoxybacillaceae; genus Geobacillus; species Geobacillus sp. C56-T3. Next base: position 120,021 of record NC_014206.1, read on the forward strand.
GGCGGAAGAGCGGCTTTTGCACGCGATCTTCGGCGAAAAAGCGCGCGAGGTGCGTGATACGTCGTTGCGCGTCCCGCACGGCGGCGGCGGCATCGTCCTTGACGTGAAAGTGTTCAACCGCGAAGACGGCGACGAGCTTCCGCCGGGTGTCAATCAACTGGTGCGCGTCTATATTGTGCAAAAGCGGAAAATTTCCGAGGGCGACAAAATGGCAGGCCGCCACGGAAACAAAGGGGTTATTTCCCGCATTTTGCCGGAGGAAGATATGCCCTTCTTGCCGGATGGCACGCCGATTGACATCATGTTAAACCCACTCGGCGTTCCGTCGCGGATGAACATCGGGCAAGTATTTGAGCTGCACCTTGGCATGGCGGCGAAAAAACTCGGCCTGCACATCGCCTCCCCGGTCTTTGACGGGGCGACGGAGGAAGACGTTTGGAACATCCTCGAAGAGGCAGGTCTAGCGCGCGATGCAAAAACGGTGCTGTATGACGGACGGACGGGTGAACCGTTTGATAACCGCGTGTCGGTTGGGATCATGTACATGATCAAGCTCGCCCACATGGTCGACGACAAGCTTCATGCCCGTTCCACCGGCCCGTACTCACTCGTCACTCAACAGCCGCTTGGCGGCAAGGCGCAGTTCGGCGGCCAGCGCTTTGGTGAGATGGAAGTATGGGCGCTTGAGGCGTATGGGGCGGCATACACGCTGCAAGAAATTTTGACCGTCAAGTCCGACGATGTCGTCGGCCGTGTCAAAACGTACGAGGCGATCGTCAAAGGGGAAAACATTCCGGAGCCGGGTGTGCCGGAGTCGTTTAAAGTGTTGATCAAAGAGCTGCAAAGCTTGGGCATGGACGTCACGATTTTGACGAGCGATGAACAAGAAGTGAACATGGAAAACTTTGATGATGATGATGACCATGCACCGGATGCCATCATGGTGGACGTCAAACCGGCCGAACGGGAAGAAGCCGGCGAAGAGAAAGATGCGGTGACGAAAGAATAAACCGGCCATAACGGCCAGGCGGGGAGCTGTTCCCCGCCATTGGCCGCTTGAGCGAACGGAAAACCGACGGATCAAAAAGGGAGGTATACCCCTTGCTAGATGTCAATAAGTTTGAGTACATGAAAATTGGGCTCGCTTCCCCGGAGAAAATTCGTTCTTGGTCGTATGGCGAAGTCAAAAAGCCGGAGACAATCAACTATCGGACGTTAAAGCCGGAAAAAGACGGCTTGTTTTGCGAGCGCATTTTCGGTCCGACGAAAGACTGGGAATGCCATTGCGGCAAATATAAACGCGTTCGCTACAAAGGCGTCGTCTGCGACCGCTGCGGCGTCGAAGTGACGCGCTCGAAAGTCCGCCGCGAACGGATGGGCCATATCGAGCTGGCTGCCCCGGTTTCGCACATCTGGTATTTCAAAGGCATCCCGAGCCGGATGGGATTGGTTCTTGACATGTCGCCGCGGGCGCTCGAAGAGGTCATTTATTTTGCATCCTATGTCGTCACTGACCCGGGTGATACGCCGCTTGAGAAAAAGCAACTGTTGTCGGAAAAGGAATACCGCGCCTATCGCGAGAAGTACGGTCAATCGTTCCAAGCGTCGATGGGGGCGGAGGCGATCAAAAAGCTGCTCCAAGACATTGATTTGGATAAAGAGGTGGCCGCGCTGAAAGAAGAGCTGAAAACGGCGCAAGGGCAACGGCGCGCCCGCATCATTAAGCGGCTTGAAGTGCTTGAAGCGTTCCGCAGTTCAGGGAACGACCCGGCATGGATGGTGCTTGATGTACTGCCGGTCATTCCGCCGGAGTTGCGCCCGATGGTTCAGCTTGACGGCGGGCGGTTTGCAACATCGGATTTGAACGATTTGTACCGCCGCGTCATCAACCGTAACAACCGGCTGAAACGGCTGCTTGATCTCGGTGCGCCGAACATTATCGTCCAAAATGAGAAGCGGATGCTGCAAGAGGCGGTTGATGCTTTGATCGATAACGGCCGCCGCGGCCGTCCGGTGACCGGTCCGGGGAACCGTCCGTTAAAATCGCTTTCTCATATGCTGAAAGGGAAGCAAGGGCGCTTCCGGCAAAACTTGCTCGGCAAACGCGTTGATTATTCCGGCCGCTCCGTCATCGTCGTCGGCCCAAACTTAAAAATGTATCAATGCGGGCTGCCGAAAGAAATGGCGCTAGAGTTGTTCAAGCCGTTCGTCATGAAGGAGCTTGTGGAGCGGGGGTTGGCGCATAACATTAAAAGCGCGAAACGGAAAATCGAGCGCGTCCATCCGGAAGTGTGGGATGTGCTTGAAGATGTCATCAAAGAACATCCGGTGCTGTTAAACCGCGCTCCGACGCTGCACCGTCTCGGCATTCAGGCGTTTGAACCAACGCTTGTGGAAGGGCGGGCGATCCGTCTTCATCCGCTTGTTTGCACGGCGTACAACGCTGACTTTGACGGCGACCAAATGGCGGTGCACGTGCCGCTGTCGGCTGAGGCGCAAGCCGAAGCGCGCTTGTTGATGTTGGCGGCGCAAAACATTTTGAACCCGAAAGACGGGAAGCCGGTCGTGACACCATCACAAGACATGGTGTTGGGCAACTACTACTTGACGATGGAGCGCGAGGGAGCCATCGGCGAAGGCATGGTGTTCAAAGACACGGACGAGGCGCTGCTTGCTTACCATAACGGCTACGTCCATCTCCATTCGCGCATCGCCATTCATGCCGGTTCGCTGAAAAACGAAACGTTTACCGAAGAGCAAAACAACAAGCTGCTCTTAACGACCGTCGGAAAGCTCATTTTCAACGAAATTTTGCCGAATTCGTTCCCGTACATCAACGAGCCGACGACGGAAAACATTGAAGGGCGGACGCCGGACAAGTACTTCCTTGACAAAGGGGTCAACGTGCGCGAAGAAATTCGCAAGCGCGAACTCGTGCCGCCGTTTAAGAAAAAAGTGCTCGGGCAAATTATCGCTGAAGTGTTCAAACGGTTCAAAATCACCGAAACATCGAAGATGCTCGACCGCATGAAAGACCTTGGCTTCCAATATTCGACGAAGGCCGGCATCACGATCGGCGTGGCCGATATCGTCGTCCTGCCGGAAAAACAAGAAATTTTGGATGAAGCGCAAGCGAAAGTCGATACGGTTTTGAAGCAGTTCCGCCGCGGCTTAATTACGGACGAAGAGCGGTACGAGCGCGTCATCTCCATCTGGAGCGCGGCGAAAGACAAAATTCAAGACCGGTTGATGAAGTCGCTTGATAAACGCAATCCGATCTTTATGATGAGCGATTCCGGAGCGCGCGGGAACGCGTCGAACTTTACGCAGCTTGCGGGGATGCGTGGTTTGATGGCCAACCCGGCCGGCCGGATCATTGAGCTGCCGATCAAGTCGTCGTTCCGCGAAGGCTTGACGGTATTGGAATACTTTATCTCGACGCACGGCGCGCGAAAAGGATTGGCGGATACGGCGCTCAAAACGGCCGACTCAGGCTATCTTACGCGCCGCCTTGTCGACGTGGCCCAAGACGTCATCGTCCGCGAAGAAGATTGCGGCACCGACCGCGGCATTTTGGCGCGGGCGCTGACGGATGGCACGGAAGTTGTCGTCAAGCTTGAAGAGCGGCTTGTCGGCCGCTATGCGCACAAAACGGTGCGCCATCCGGAAACGGGCGAAGTGATCGTCCGCAAAGACGAGATGATCACCGAAGATATCGCCAATGAGATCATTAAAGCCGGCATTACGGAAGTATGGATTCGCTCCGTATTCGCCTGCAACACGCGCCATGGCGTCTGCAAAAAATGTTACGGCCGCAACATGGCGACCGGCATGGACGTCGAAGTTGGCGAAGCCGTCGGCATTATCGCCGCTCAGTCGATCGGCGAGCCGGGCACGCAGCTGACAATGCGGACGTTCCATACAGGCGGCGTCGCCGGCGACGATATCACTCAAGGTTTGCCACGGGTGCAAGAGCTGTTTGAAGCGCGCAACCCGAAAGGGCAAGCGGTCATTTCTGAAATCGACGGCACGGTTATTTCGATTAATGAAACGCGCGACAACCAATATGAAATCGTCGTGCAAAGCGAGGTCGAAACGCGTACGTATGTAGCGCCGTACAACGCGCGGCTGAAAGTCGAAGAAGGTCAGCGCGTCGAACGAGGCCAAGAGCTGACAGAAGGCTCGGTCGACCCGAAACAGTTGTTGCGCGTGCGCGATATTACATCCGTTCAAGAGTACTTGCTTCGTGAAGTGCAAAAAGTGTACCGGATGCAAGGGGTGGAGATCAGCGACAAGCATATCGAGGTCATGGTGCGGCAAATGCTGCGCAAAGTGCGCGTCATCGATGCCGGCGACACCGATGTGCTGCCGGGTACGCTTTTGGATGTCCACCAGTTTACGGATGTCAACGCCAAAGCTCTTCGCGAAGGGAAACGGCCGGCAACGGCCCGCCAGGTGTTGCTCGGCATCACGAAAGCGTCGCTTGAGACGGATTCATTCTTGTCTGCTGCTTCGTTCCAAGAAACGACGCGCGTCTTGACCGATGCAGCGATCAAAGGAAAACGTGATGAATTGCTTGGCTTAAAAGAAAACGTCATTATCGGCAAACTCGTCCCGGCTGGAACCGGTATGGCCCGCTACCGGAAAGTGAAGCCGGCCGTCAAAAAGGAAACGGCTGGCGACACGGTGTCGTCCAAATAACGCGAACCAAGTGGCCGGCTAAGGCGCTCCTTGGCCGGCCATCATCTAATTAAAAATCCAGTTGACAATCGACAAAGAAAATGGTAGTCTAATAAAGGTGTTCCAACAACCTGGTACTTTGGAGGATATGTTACATGTCTTATGAAAAAGTATTACAGGCTGGAAAAATTGTCATTGGAACCAAACAAACGATAAGGGCTTTAAAGGAAGGGAAAGCAGCGGAAGTGATCGTGGCGGAGGATGCCGACTTGCCGATCATCGAAAAAGTGACCGCCGCCGCCAATGAGGCAAACGTGCCGGTCACAAAAGTCGATTCGATGAAAAAGCTTGGCAAGGCGTGCAAAATCCAAGTCGGCGCGGCCGCGGTGGCGATCCTTCGGTAACGTTTTGCCTTTCTCCCCTAAAACCTTTATTTGCATAAACGATGAACCACCTGGATATGTGGGCTTAAACGATACATGCGAAAGGAGGATCTTTTCATGCCTACAATCAACCAATTGGTCCGCAAAGGACGCGAGAAAAAAGTCGTGAAATCGAAATCTCCTGCGTTGAACAAAGGGTATAACAGCTTCAAAAAAGAGCAAACGAATGTGTCGTCTCCGCAAAAACGCGGCGTTTGCACGCGTGTCGGCACGATGACGCCGAAAAAACCGAACTCAGCGTTGCGGAAATACGCCCGTGTCCGCTTGACAAATGGGATTGAAGTTACGGCGTACATTCCGGGGATCGGCCATAACTTGCAAGAACACAGCGTTGTGCTCATCCGCGGCGGACGTGTCAAAGACTTGCCGGGGGTACGCTACCATATCATCCGTGGGGCGCTGGATGCTGCAGGCGTAGCGAACCGGATGCAAGGCCGTTCGAAATACGGCGCGAAAAAACCAAAAGCAGCGAAAAAATAATGAAATGAAGAGAATGTTTTCCTGAAGGGAGGAAACACTATGCCACGTAGAGGCCCTGTTGCTAAACGTGACGTACTGCCGGATCCAATTTACAATTCGAAGCTTGTTACCCGTTTGATCAATAAAATTATGATCGACGGCAAAAAATCAAAAGCGCAAAAAATTCTTTACACCGCGTTTGATATTATCCGTGAGCGCACGGGTAAAGATCCAATGGAAGTGTTTGAGCAAGCGTTGAAAAACGTTATGCCGGTGTTGGAAGTGCGCGCTCGCCGCGTTGGTGGGGCGAACTACCAAGTTCCGGTCGAGGTTCGTCCGGACCGCCGCGTTTCTCTCGGTTTGCGCTGGCTCGTGCAATATGCACGTCTTCGCAACGAAAAAACGATGGAAGAGCGCTTGGCAAATGAAATTATGGACGCTGCCAACAACACGGGTGCAGCGGTGAAAAAACGCGAAGATACACATAAAATGGCTGAAGCGAACCGCGCGTTTGCCCATTACCGCTGGTAAGGAGCGTCGCCTAAAGGAAATAGGTGAGGAGGCACTGCGGTTGCCTATTCACCTATCTTCCTAATATATTGCGGCCTTTCCGGTCGCGCGTGGGACAACTTCAAAGACAAGGGGATTGCGCCATCGATGGCGGCGCCATCTACTTATATTTCATATTTGAAGGAAGGAGAAAATAACCACTATGGCAAGAGAGTTCTCCTTGGAAAAGACTCGCAACATAGGGATTATGGCGCACATTGACGCCGGGAAAACGACGACGACTGAACGGATCTTGTTCTATACCGGCCGCGTTCATAAAATCGGGGAAGTGCATGAAGGCGCGGCAACGATGGACTGGATGGAACAAGAACAAGAGCGCGGAATTACGATCACGTCGGCGGCGACAACGGCGCAATGGAAAGGCCATCGCATCAATATCATCGACACGCCGGGGCACGTCGACTTTACGGTCGAGGTTGAGCGTTCGTTGCGCGTATTGGACGGGGCCATCACGGTCTTAGACGCGCAATCGGGTGTTGAACCGCAAACGGAAACCGTTTGGCGCCAAGCGACGACATATGGCGTCCCACGGATCGTGTTCGTCAACAAAATGGATAAAATCGGCGCCGATTTCTTGTATTCGGTGAAAACGCTCCATGACCGCCTGCAAGCGAACGCCCATCCGGTGCAACTGCCGATCGGTGCTGAAGATCAATTCTCCGGCATTATCGACTTGGTTGAAATGTGCGCGTACCATTACCATGATGAGCTTGGCAAAAACATTGAGCGCATTGACATTCCGGAAGAATACCGCGATATGGCAGAAGAGTACCATAACAAGCTGATTGAGGCGGTCGCTGAGCTGGACGAAGAATTAATGATGAAATATTTGGAAGGAGAAGAAATCACGGCGGAAGAGCTGAAGGCCGCGATCCGCAAAGCGACGATCAGCGTTGAATTCTTCCCGGTCTTCTGCGGCTCGGCATTCAAAAACAAAGGTGTTCAGCTGCTTCTTGACGGCGTTGTCGACTACTTGCCGTCTCCTGTTGACATCCCGGCGATTCGCGGCGTCGTTCCGGATACCGAAGAAGAAGTGACACGTGAAGCAAGCGATGACGCTCCGTTTGCCGCTTTGGCATTTAAAATCATGACTGACCCGTATGTCGGGAAATTGACGTTTATTCGCGTCTACTCTGGAACGCTTGATTCGGGTTCATATGTGATGAACACGACGAAAGGGAAGCGCGAACGGATCGGCCGCTTGTTGCAAATGCACGCGAACCACCGTCAAGAAATTTCGAAAGTCTATGCCGGTGATATTGCCGCAGCGGTAGGTTTAAAAGATACGACGACCGGTGATACTCTATGTGATGAGAAGCATCCTGTCATTTTAGAGTCGATGCAATTCCCAGAACCGGTCATTTCGGTGGCAATCGAGCCGAAGTCGAAAGCCGATCAAGACAAAATGAGCCAAGCGCTGCAAAAATTGCAAGAAGAAGACCCGACTTTCCGCGCTCACACCGACCCGGAAACGGGACAAACGATCATCTCCGGAATGGGCGAGTTGCACCTTGACATCATCGTCGACCGGATGCGCCGCGAGTTCAAAGTCGAAGCGAACGTCGGGGCGCCGCAAGTTGCCTACCGCGAAACGTTCCGCAAATCGGCGCAAGTCGAAGGCAAATTCATCCGTCAATCCGGCGGCCGCGGTCAATACGGCCACGTTTGGATCGAATTCTCGCCGAACGAGCGCGGCAAAGGCTTCGAATTCGAGAACGCCATCGTCGGTGGGGTTGTTCCGAAAGAGTATGTGCCGGCCGTCCAAGCTGGATTGGAAGAAGCGATGCAAAACGGCGTCTTAGCCGGCTATCCGGTTGTCGACATTAAAGCGAAACTGTTTGACGGATCGTACCACGATGTCGACTCGAGCGAAATGGCATTCAAAATTGCTGCTTCCTTGGCATTGAAAAACGCCGCGACGAAGTGCGATCCGGTTCTTTTGGAACCGATCATGAAAGTCGAAGTCGTCATCCCTGAAGAGTACCTCGGTGACATCATGGGCGACATCACGTCCCGTCGCGGCCGCATCGAGGGGATGGAAGCGCGCGGCAACGCCCAAGTCGTCCGGGCGATGGTGCCGTTGGCTGAAATGTTCGGTTATGCGACATCGCTCCGTTCGAACACGCAAGGACGCGGAACGTTCTCGATGGTGTTTGACCACTATGAAGAAGTTCCGAAAAACATCGCCGATGAAATTATCAAAAAAAATAAAGGCGAATAATTGATTTCTCTTGCTAGTTTCGCTATAAATACTTATGTAAGTAAGACTTGGGAACATTTTGTTCCCAAGCATCCTATACTTACCCAACCATATAAATTCATATCTTACTTTTAAGGAGGATATCTCTCATGGCTAAAGCGAAATTTGAGCGCACGAAACCGCACGTCAACATTGGCACGATCGGCCACGTTGACCACGGGAAAACGACGTTGACAGCTGCGATCACGACGGTTTTGGCGAAACAAGGCAAAGCCGAAGCAAAAGCGTACGACCAAATCGACGCTGCTCCGGAAGAGCGTGAACGCGGGATTACGATTTCGACGGCGCACGTCGAGTATGAAACAGATGCTCGCCACTATGCGCACGTTGACTGCCCGGGCCACGCTGACTACGTCAAAAACATGATCACGGGCGCGGCGCAAATGGACGGCGCGATCCTTGTTGTATCGGCGGCTGACGGTCCGATGCCGCAAACGCGCGAACACATTCTTCTCTCCCGCCAAGTCGGTGTTCCGTACATCGTTGTATTCTTGAACAAATGCGACATGGTGGACGACGAAGAATTGCTTGAACTTGTTGAAATGGAAGTTCGCGATCTTCTCTCTGAATACGACTTCCCAGGCGATGAAGTGCCGGTCATCAAAGGTTCGGCATTAAAAGCGCTTGAAGGCGACCCGCAATGGGAAGAAAAAATCATTGAACTGATGAATGCGGTTGACGAATACATCCCGACGCCGCAACGTGAAGTGGACAAACCGTTTATGATGCCAATCGAGGACGTCTTCTCGATCACGGGCCGCGGTACGGTTGCAACAGGCCGTGTTGAACGCGGTACGTTGAAAGTTGGCGACCCGGTTGAAATCATCGGTTTGTCGGATGAGCCGAAAACGACGACCGTTACGGGTGTAGAAATGTTCCGCAAACTTCTCGATCAAGCGGAAGCCGGCGACAACATCGGTGCGCTTCTCCGCGGCGTATCTCGTGATGAAGTCGAGCGCGGCCAAGTATTGGCGAAACCTGGTTCGATCACGCCGCACACGAAATTCAAAGCGCAAGTATACGTCCTGACGAAAGAAGAAGGCGGACGCCATACTCCGTTCTTCTCGAACTACCGTCCGCAATTCTACTTCCGTACGACGGACGTAACGGGCATTATCACGCTTCCGGAAGGCGTCGAAATGGTTATGCCTGGCGACAACGTTGAAATGACGGTGGAACTGATCGCCCCGATCGCGATCGAAGAAGGTACGAAATTCTCGATCCGCGAAGGCGGCCGTACGGTCGGCGCTGGCTCTGTATCGGAAATCATCGAGTAATCACGGCAAAAAAGGGTGTCCAGCAATGGACATCCTTTTTTTGATGCCATCTTGACCGTCAGATTGGCGGCTGTGTTGAAAACGGGATGGCGGCTATGTATAATAGAAGAAGTGTGGGAAAAGCAAAGAAATCACTTGCAATCTTGCTTACATACCAGTATAATATCAAATGTTGGTCTTTGACTGCGATGAAGCGGAAGGTTGCTGACACACCCGGCCGCTTTGCCACGGCGGTGTGCAGGAAATTTCCGTGGAGAAGTCTATTTTCAAAATAGGCGAAGAAGGAGGGAAACCAAATGGCAAAAGAAAAAATTCGCATTCGTTTAAAAGCTTACGATCATCGAATTTTAGACCAATCGGCGGAGAAAATTGTGGAAACCGCAAAACGTTCCGGGGCAAAAGTGTCGGGGCCGATCCCGTTGCCGACGGAAAGAACGGTGTATACGATCTTGCGTGCCGTTCATAAGTACAAAGACTCCCGTGAACAATTCGAAATGCGGACGCATAAACGTTTGATCGACATCATCAACCCGACTCCGCAAACGGTTGATTCGTTAATGCGTCTCGATTTGCCGTCGGGCGTTGATATTGAAATTAAACTTTGATCGACTGGGAGGTGTGACACATGACGAAAGGAATCTTAGGAAGAAAGATCGGTATGACGCAAATATTTGCGGAAAATGGCGATTTGATTCCGGTAACCGTCATCCATGCGACGCCGAACGTCGTCCTGCAAAAGAAAACGATCGAAAACGACGGTTACGAAGCGATCCAATTAGGTTTTGAAGATATTAGCGAAAAACGCGCCAATAAACCGCAAATTGGCCATGCTGCCAAAGCTAACACGGCACCTAAGCGCTTCATTCGTGAAATCCGCGGCGCCAACATCGATGAATATGAAGTTGGCCAAGAAGTGAAAGTTGACATTTTCAGCGAAGGCGAAATTGTCGATGTCACGGGCATTTCGAAAGGGAAAGGTTTCCAAGGGGCGATCAAACGCCACGGTCAATCACGCGGACCAATGGCTCACGGTTCCCGTTATCATCGCCGTCCGGGTTCGATGGGGTCCATCGCGCCAAACCGCGTTTTCAAAACGAAAAACTTGCCGGGCCGCATGGGCGGTGAGCGCGTGACGATCCAAAACTTGAAAATCGTGAAAGTGGATCCGGAGCGCAACTTGCTGCTCATTAAAGGCAATGTGCCGGGTCCGAGAAAAGGCTTAGTCATCGTCAAAAGCGCCGTGAAAGCGGCGAAGAAGGCGAAATAACATCCGGCCAAGAAAGGAGGAACTACGTAATGCCAAAAGTAGCATTATACAACCAAAACGGTCAGACGGTCGGCGAAATCGAGTTGAACGACGCCGTTTTTGGGATTGAACCGAATAAGCATGTGTTGTTCGAAGCAGTGATTATGCAACGCGCCTCGATGCGTCAAGGAACGCATAAAACGAAAAACCGCGCTGAAGTGAGCGGCGGCGGCCGCAAGCCATGGCGCCAAAAAGGGACAGGACGCGCCCGTCAAGGTTCGATTCGCGCTCCGCAATGGCGCGGCGGCGGTACGGTCTTTGGTCCAGTTCCGCGCAGCTACAGCTACAAACTTCCGAAAAAAGTTCGCCGTTTAGCGATCAAATCGGCATTGTCTTCGAAAGTGCTCGAAAACGACATCGTTGTATTGGATCAATTGTCGCTTGAAGCACCGAAGACGAAGGAAATGGTCAAAATTTTAAACAATCTCTCAGTGGATCGGAAAGCACTCATTGTGACCGACGAGCTGAATGAGAATGTATATCTGTCGGCGCGCAACATTCCGGGCGTCAAAGTGGTGGCAGCCAACGGCATCAATGTGCTCGATGTGCTCAACCATGACAAACTCGTCATTACGAAGGCGGCCGTGGAGAAAGTAGAGGAGGTGCTTGCATAATGAAAGACCCTCGCGACATTATTAAGCGCCCCATCATCACGGAAAATACAATGAATTTGATCGGGCAAAAAAAATATACGTTTGAGGTCGACGTCAAAGCGAACAAGACGGAAGTGAAAGACGCCGTCGAGAAAATTTTTGGCGTTAAAGTAGCCAAAGTGAACATCATGAACTATAAAGGGAAATTTAAACGCGTCGGCCGCTACAGCGGCTATACGAACCGCCGCCGCAAAGCGATCGTCACGCTGACGCCGGACAGCAAAGAGATCGAACTGTTTGAAGTGTAACATAAACGATGAAGGAGGGACATTCCGATGGCGATCAAAAAGTACAAACCGACATCGAACGGCCGTCGCGGCATGACGGTGCTTGATTTCTCGGAAATTACGACGGATCAGCCGGAAAAATCGCTGCTTGCTCCGTTAAAGAAAAAGGCGGGCCGCAACAATCAAGGGAAAATTACGGTGCGCCATCAAGGCGGCGGCCATAAACGCCAATATCGGATTATCGACTTTAAACGCGACAAAGACGGAATTCCAGGACGCGTTGCTACGATTGAATACGATCCGAACCGTTCTGCCAATATCGCGCTCATCAACTATGCAGACGGTGAAAAACGCTACATTATCGCGCCGAAAAACTTGAAAGTCGGCATGGAAATCATGTCCGGTCCGGATGCGGACATTAAAATCGGCAATGCGCTTCCGCTTGAGAACATCCCAGTCGGTACGCTCGTCCACAACATTGAGCTGAAACCGGGCCGCGGCGGACAATTGGTGCGTGCAGCTGGTACGTCGGCGCAAGTGCTCGGGAAAGAAGGAAAATACGTCATCGTTCGTTTGGCTTCCGGCGAAGTGCGCATGATTTTAGGCAAATGCCGTGCAACGGTTGGTGAAGTCGGCAACGAGCAACACGAACTTGTCAACATCGGGAAAGCAGGACGCGCCCGCTGGTTGGGGATTCGCCCGACAGTTCGCGGTTCGGTTATGAACCCGGTTGACCATCCGCACGGCGGTGGTGAAGGGAAAGCGCCAATCGGACGCAAATCGCCGATGACACCATGGGGCAAACCGACGCTTGGATACAAAACACGCAAAAAGAAAAACAAATCGGATAAATTCATCATCCGTCGCCGCAAGAAATAATGAACGAGCGCAATTCAGAAGGGAGGTTCACTTATGGGTCGCAGCTTGAAAAAAGGTCCGTTTTGCGATGAGCATTTGATGAAAAAAATCGAAAAACTGAATGCAACAGGGCAAAAACAAGTGATCAAAACGTGGTCTCGCCGTTCGACGATCTTCCCGCAGTTTGTCGGGCATACGATCGCGGTGTACGATGGCCGCAAACATGTTCCGGTCTACATCACGGAAGACATGGTCGGACACAAACTCGGCGAATTTGCGCCGACGCGCACGTTCCGCGGCCATGCTGGCGATGACAAGAAAACGAAACGGTAATGAGAGGAGGTTCTAGATATGCAAGCTAAAGCTGTTGCAAGAACCGTTCGCATCGCTCCTCGCAAAGCGCGCTTAGTCATTGACTTGATTCGCGGGAAAGAAGTGGGCGAAGCGTTCGCTATTTTGCGCCATACACCAAAAGCAGCTTCCCCGATCATTGAAAAAGTGTTGAAATCAGCAGTTGCCAACGCTGAACACAACTATGACATGGACGTCAACAACTTGGTCATTACTCAAGCGTATGTCGACGAAGGCCCGACGCTGAAACGGTTCCGTCCGCGCGCCATGGGACGGGCAAGCGCCATTAACAAACGCACAAGCCATATTACGATCGTCGTTTCAGAAAAGAAGGAGGGATAATCCGTGGGTCAAAAGGTCAACCCGATCGGTCTGCGCATCGGCATCATTCGTGACTGGGAATCGAGATGGTATGCGGAAAAAGACTATGCAGATCTGTTGCACGAAGACTTGAAAATCCGTGAATACATTAGCAAACGCCTGCAAGACGCGGCCGTCTCCCGCGTGGAGATTGAACGGGCAGCCAACCGCGTCAACGTAACGATCCATACCGCCAAACCGGGCATGGTCATCGGGAAAGGCGGTTCGGAAGTGGAAGCGCTCCGTAAAGCGCTCGCGCAATTGACCGGTAAACGCGTCCATATCAACATTGTAGAAATCAAAAAACCAGACTTGGATGCACGTCTTGTTGCTGAAAATATCGCTCGTCAGCTTGAAAACCGCGTATCGTTCCGCCGGGCGCAAAAACAAGCGATCCAACGTGCGATGCGCGCTGGGGCGAAAGGGATCAAAACGATGGTATCCGGCCGTTTGGGCGGGGCTGACATCGCTCGTTCGGAGCATTACAGCGAAGGGACGGTTCCACTCCATACGCTGCGCGCTGACATTGACTATGGAACGGCAGAAGCCGATACGACGTACGGAAAAATCGGCGTGAAAGTATGGATTTATCGTGGAGAAGTCCTTCCGACCAAGAAAAAAGCTGAGGAAGGAGGAAAATAATCATGTTAATGCCAAAACGCGTCAAATATCGCCGTGAACATCGCGGACGGATGAAAGGCCGGGCGAAAGGCGGCACGGAAGTTCATTTCGGTGAATTTGGGTTGCAAGCATTAGAATCAGCTTGGATTACGAACCGGCAAATCGAAGCAGCCCGTCGGGCGATGACCCGTTACATGAGACGGGGCGGGAAAGTATGGATCCGCATTTTCCCTTCCAAACCGTATACGGCAAAACCGCTTGAAGTGCGGATGGGTTCTGGTAAAGGGGCGCCGGAAGGCTGGGTCGCCGTTGTCAAACCAGGCAAAGTGATGTTTGAAGTGGGCGGTGTTTCTGAGGAAGTGGCACGTGAAGCATTGCGTCTCGCTTCTCACAAACTTCCGATCAAATGCAAATTTGTAAAACGTGAAGAAACTGGTGGTGAAGCGTAATGAAAGCGAAAGAAATCCGTGAGTTGACCACTGCCGAGATCGAACAAAAAATTAAAGCATTGAAGGAAGAATTGTTCAACCTTCGCTTCCAACTGGCCACAGGTCAATTGGAAAACACGGCGCGCATCCGCCAAGTGCGCAAAGACATCGCCCGCATGAAAACGATTATTCGAGAACGTGAGCTCGCTGCCAATAAATAATGTGTTTGAGAGGAGGTTTGTGGAATGAGCCAACGCAATCAACGCAAAGTGTATGTCGGGCGGGTTGTATCGGACAAAATGGACAAAACGATCACCGTGTTGGTCGAAACGTACAAAAAACATCCGCTGTACGGCAAACGCGTGAAATATTCGAAAAAATATAAAGCGCATGATGAACATAACATCGCTAAAGTCGGCGATATCGTGAAAATTATGGAAACTCGCCCGCTGTCGGCCACAAAACGCTTCCGCTTAGTGGAAGTCATCGAAAAATCGGTTGTTCTGTAATCGTTCTTCACTTAGTTCGGAGAGATAATTCCGAAAGGAGGTTTCGTCGATGATTCAACAAGAATCTCGCTTGAAAGTAGCTGATAACTCTGGTGCACGCGAAGTGCTTGTCATTAAAGTGCTCGGAGGCTCGGGTCGCCGCTATGCGAACATCGGCGACGTCGTTGTGGCGACGGTCAAAGATGCGACACCAGGTGGCGTTGTTAAAAAAGGTCAAGTCGTGAAAGCAGTTGTTGTTCGTACGAAACGCGGGGTGCGCCGTCCGGACGGTTCGTACATCCGCTTTGACGAAAACGCCTGCGTCATCATCCGTGATGACAAAAGCCCGCGCGGCACGCGGATTTTCGGACCGGTTGCCCGTGAATTGCGCGATAAAGACTTCATGAAAATCATTTCTTTAGCTCCGGAAGTTATTTAATGGAACGGAACAGCGTTTCAAGGAGGTGCGAATGCGATGCATGTAAAAAAAGGCGATAAAGTGCAAGTAATCTCCGGCAAAGACAAAGGCAAGCAAGGCGTCATTCTGGCGGCGTTTCCGAAGAAAAACCGCGTCATCGTCGAGGGCGTCAATATTGTGAAAAAGCATGCGAAACCGTCGCAAGCGAACCCGCAAGGCGGCATCATTGAGAAGGAAGCGCCGATCCACGTTTCGAAAGTCATGCCGCTCGACCCGAAAACGGGTGAACCGACGCGCATCGGCTACAAAATTGTCGATGGCAAAAAAGTGCGCTATGCGAAAAAATCCGGCGAGATTTTGGATAAATAACCGTGACGCAGGAAGGGAGGTACTTTTATGAACCGCCTGAAAGAGAAGTATTTAAACGAAGTCGTACCTGCTCTCATGAGCAAGTTCAACTATAAATCGATCATGCAAGTGCCAAAAATCGAAAAAATCGTCATCAACATGGGTGTAGGCGATGCGGTGCAAAACCCGAAAGCATTAGACAGCGCCGTTGAAGAGCTGACGCTGATCGCCGGTCAGCGTCCGGTGGTAACGCGTGCGAAAAAATCGATCGCCGGCTTCCGTCTTCGCCAAGGGATGCCGATCGGTGCGAAAGTGACGCTGCGCGGCGAACGGATGTATGAGTTTCTCGATAAGTTGATTTCGGTCTCGCTTCCGCGCGTGCGCGACTTCCGCGGCGTATCGAAAAAGTCGTTTGACGGCCGCGGCAACTATACGCTCGGCATTAAAGAACAGCTCATTTTCCCTGAGA
Organism: Geobacillus sp. C56-T3; assembly: GCF_000092445.1. Taxonomy (NCBI): domain Bacteria; kingdom Bacillati; phylum Bacillota; class Bacilli; order Caryophanales; family Anoxybacillaceae; genus Geobacillus; species Geobacillus sp. C56-T3. The sequence goes on from NC_014206.1 coordinate 136,237, forward strand.
TTGACTACGATAAAGTGAACAAAGTGCGCGGCATGGACATCGTGATCGTCACAACGGCCAACACGGATGAAGAAGCTCGTGAACTGCTGGCGTTGCTCGGCATGCCATTCCAAAAATAATGATCCCATAACGCAAGGGAGGCGAAATCGTGGCTAAAAAATCGATGATCGCGAAACAAAAACGGACGCCGAAGTTTAAAGTGAGAGCGTACACCCGTTGCGAGCGCTGCGGCCGCCCGCACTCGGTCTATCGCAAATTCAAATTGTGCCGTATTTGTTTCCGTGAGCTCGCATACAAAGGTCAACTTCCAGGCATCAAAAAAGCCAGCTGGTAATTAACCCATTTATTGGGAAGGAGGTAAAACATAATGGTGATGACAGATCCAATTGCTGATATGCTGACTCGCATCCGCAATGCGAATATGGTGCGTCACGAAAAGCTCGAAGTCCCGGCTTCGAAAATCAAGCGGGAAATCGCGGAAATTTTAAAGCGCGAAGGGTTTATTCGTGATTATGAATATATCGAAGACAACAAACAAGGCATTCTCCGCATCTTCTTGAAATACGGTCCGAACAACGAACGTGTCATTACCGGGCTGAAACGCATCAGCAAACCGGGGTTGCGCGTTTACGTCAAAGCCCATGAAGTGCCGCGCGTCCTGAACGGCTTAGGGATCGCGATTCTTTCGACATCGCAGGGCATCTTAACAGACAAAGAAGCACGGCAAAAAGGCACGGGCGGCGAAGTAATCGCCTACGTTTGGTAATCTATCTGCTCAAGAATGGAGGTGTTTTTGACATGTCACGTGTCGGCAAAAAACCAATTGAAATTCCTGCCGGTGTCACCGTTACGGTCAACGGCAACACGGTTACGGTCAAAGGGCCGAAAGGGGAGCTGACCCGCACGTTCCATCCAGATATGACGATCACGGTTGAGGGCAATGTCATCACGGTTACGCGTCCAAGCGATGAAAAACATCATCGCGCGCTCCATGGCACGACGCGCAGCTTGCTCGCCAACATGGTCGAAGGCGTTTCGAAAGGTTATGAAAAAGCGCTCGAACTCGTTGGTGTCGGGTACCGGGCGTCGAAACAAGGGAAAAAGCTTGTATTGAGCGTCGGTTATTCTCATCCGGTAGAAATTGAGCCGGAAGAAGGCCTTGAAATTGAAGTGCCATCCCAAACGAAAATCATCGTCAAAGGGGCAGACAAACAGCGCGTCGGCGAACTGGCCGCCAACATTCGCGCGGTTCGTCCGCCAGAGCCGTATAAAGGCAAAGGCATCCGCTACGAAGGTGAACTTGTGCGCCTGAAAGAAGGCAAAACTGGTAAATAACGCGGCATAGCGAAGCGAAAGGAGTGACATTCGATGATCACGAAAGTGGACCGAAACGCGGTTCGGAAGAAAAGACACGCGCGCATCCGCAAAAAAATCTTCGGCACGGCTGAACGTCCGCGGTTGAGCGTGTTCCGTTCAAATAAACATATTTACGCGCAAATTATCGATGATACAAAATCGTCAACGATCGTCAGCGCCTCGACGTTGGACAAAGAGTTTGGCTTGGATTCGACGAACAACATTGAGGCAGCGAAAAAAGTCGGCGAACTTGTCGCCAAACGTGCATTGGAAAAAGGCATTAAAAAAGTCGTGTTCGACCGTGGCGGGTATTTATATCACGGACGGGTAAAAGCATTGGCAGACGCCGCCCGCGAAGCCGGCTTGGAATTCTAATTACAAAGGAGGGACAACGATGCGTCGTATCGATCCAAACAAACTTGAATTGGAAGAGCGTGTAGTCGCGGTCAACCGTGTAGCAAAAGTCGTGAAAGGCGGACGTCGCCTGCGCTTTTCAGCTCTCGTCGTCGTCGGCGATAAAAACGGCCATGTTGGATTTGGCACCGGAAAAGCACAAGAGGTTCCAGAAGCGATCCGCAAAGCGATTGAAGATGCGAAGAAAAACTTAATTGAAGTGCCGATCGTCGGCACAACGATTCCGCATGAAGTCATCGGCCATTTCGGTGCCGGGGAAATCATTTTGAAACCCGCTTCCGAAGGTACCGGGGTCATCGCTGGGGGTCCGGCGCGTGCTGTATTAGAGCTGGCGGGCATCAGCGACATCTTGTCGAAATCGATCGGTTCAAACACGCCAATCAACATGGTGCGCGCAACGTTTGATGGGCTGAAACAATTAAAACGCGCCGAAGACGTAGCGAGATTGCGCGGCAAAACAGTCGAGGAACTGTTAGGATAAGGAGGGAACGATCATGGCAAAAAAACTGGCGATTACCCTCACGCGCAGCGTGATTGGCCGTCCGGAAGACCAACGCGTTACCGTCAGAACGCTCGGCCTGCGAAAAATGCATCAAACGGTCATCCACAATGACAATCCTGCGATCCGCGGGATGATCAACAAAGTGGCCCACCTTGTCAAAGTCAAAGAAATTGAAGAATAATGAATCATAAGGAGGTGCTTTGCCATGAAACTTCATGAACTAAAACCAGCGCCGGGATCCCGAAAGAAAGCTGTGCGCGTCGGCCGCGGGATCGGTTCGGGCAACGGCAAAACGTCCGGCCGCGGTCAAAAAGGTCAAAATGCCCGCTCGGGTGGAGGAGTTCGTCTTGGGTTTGAAGGCGGTCAAACTCCGCTGTTCCGCCGCTTGCCGAAACGAGGATTTACGAACATCAATCGGAAAGAATATGCGGTCGTGAATCTGGAAAAGCTGAACCGTTTTGAAGACGGAACGGAAGTGACGCCGGAATTGCTTCTTGAGACGGGCGTCATCAGCAAGTTGAAATCGGGCGTGAAAATTTTGGGCAAAGGCCAAATCGAGAAAAAGCTGACGGTCAAAGCGCATAAGTTCTCGGCATCGGCGAAAGAGGCCATTGAGGCGGCTGGCGGTAAAACTGAGGTGATTTAATGTTTCGGACAATCTCCAACTTTATGCGCGTCAGTGATATTCGAAACAAAATTATTTTCACTCTTCTTATGTTGATCGTGTTCCGCATTGGAACGTTCATCCCTGTTCCGGGCGTGAACGCGGATGTGTTAAAACTGCAAGATGAATTGAATGCATTCGGCGTCCTGAACATTTTCGGCGGCGGGGCGCTGCGAAACTTTTCGATTTTTGCCATGGGGGTTATGCCCTATATCACGGCATCGATTATCGTCCAGCTGCTGCAAATGGACGTTGTTCCAAAATTTACGGAGTGGTCGAAGCAAGGCGAGGTTGGCCGGCGTAAATTAGCTCAGTTTACCCGCTATTTCACGGTCGTGCTCGGGTTTATCCAAGCCATCGGCATGTCGTACGGCTTTAACAACTTGGCTGGCGGGATGCTCATTCGAAATCCGGGCATCGGCACGTATTTGCTGATCGCGGTTGTCTTGACCGCCGGCACCGCATTTTTAATGTGGCTCGGCGAACAGATCACCGCGAAAGGCGTGGGCAATGGCATTTCGATCATTATTTTCGCCGGGATTGTCTCAGGCATTCCGACGGTCTTGAACCAAATTTACGCTCAACAGTTTGAAAATGTCGGGGAAGATGTGTTTTTGCGCATCGTCCGGCTCCTGCTTGTGGCGTTGGCGGTCGTTGCCGTCATCGTTGGTGTCATTTACATCCAGCAGGCGTTCCGGAAAATTCCGATTCAATACGCGAAGCGGCTTGAGGGCCGAAGCCCGGTGGGCGGCCACTCGACTCATTTGCCGCTCAAAGTGAACCCAGCGGGAGTTATTCCGGTCATTTTCGCTGTATCGTTTTTGATTGCACCACCGACCATTGCATCGTTTTTTGGCACGAATGATGTAACATTGTGGATTCGCCGAACGTTTGATTATACGCACCCGGTTGGGATGATCATTTACGTCGTGCTCATCATCGCGTTTACGTACTTTTATGCGTTTGTTCAAGTCAATCCGGAGCAGATGGCGGACAACTTGAAAAAACAAGGCGGCTACATCCCAGGTATTCGCCCTGGGAAAAACACACAAGAGTACGTGACGAGAATTTTATACCGGCTGACGCTGGTCGGATCAATCTTTTTGGCGGTTGTCGCTGTGCTGCCGGTGTTCTTTGTGAACTTTGCCAACTTGCCGTCTTCCGCACGAATCGGCGGTACGAGCTTGCTTATTGTCGTCGGCGTGGCGCTTGAGACGATGAAACAGCTTGAGAGCCAGCTGGTGAAACGCCATTACCGTGGATTCATTAAATAAAGAAGGCAAGAACGGACGTCCCTTGCCGATAGGGGGAGTTAGGATGAATTTAGTGCTGATGGGGCTGCCGGGTGCCGGCAAAGGCACGCAGGCCGGGAAAATTGTCGAGGCTTACGGAATTCCGCATATTTCAACGGGAGATATGTTTCGAGCGGCGATCAAAGAAGGGACGCCGTTAGGGTTGCAGGCAAAGCAGTATATGGACCGCGGTGATCTTGTGCCGGATGAGGTGACGATCGGCATCGTCCGCGAACGGCTGAGCAAAGAGGATTGCCAAAATGGTTTTTTGCTCGATGGATTCCCGCGCACGGTCGCCCAAGCAGAAGCGCTTGAAACGTTGCTTTCGGAAATCGGGCGCAAGCTTGACTATGTCATCCATATCGACGTTCGCCAAGAGGTCTTAATGGAGCGCCTGACCGGCAGACGTATTTGCCGCAACTGCGGAGCAACGTACCATCTCGTTTTTCATCCGCCGGCGAAACCGGGCGTATGCGATAAATGCGGTGGCGATCTGTACCAGCGCCCCGATGATAATGAAGCAACGGTGGCCAATCGGCTTGAGGTGAATATGAAACAAATGAAGCCGCTCCTCGATTTTTACGAGCAAAAAGGCTATTTGCGCCACATTAACGGCGAACAGGAAATGGAAAAGGTGTTTGCTGATATTTGTGAAGTGCTCGGGGGACTTGCTCGATGATTCGTTGCAAAACCGCGCAGGAAATTGCTTTGATGCGCGAGGCGGGAAAAATCGTTTCCCTTACATTGAAAGAATTGCAAAAGCACATTCGTCCCGGGATCACAACAAAGGAACTGGACGCCATCGCGGAGGAAGTGATTCGTTCCCATGGCGCCATTCCGTCGTTTAAAGGGTATCAAGGGTTTCCTGGGAGCATTTGCGCCTCGGTGAATGAAGAGCTTGTGCACGGGATTCCCAGCAGCCGCGCATTGCGGGAAGGCGATATTATTACGATCGATGTCGGCGCGCAGTATGAAGGCTATCACGCCGACTCGGCCTGGACGTATCCGGTCGGGGAGATCGACGCCGAGACGAAACGGTTGCTTGACGTGACAGAGCAATCGCTGTACGTCGGGCTCGCCGAGGCAAAACCGGGCGCTCGTTTAACGAACATCTCCCATGCGATTCAAACGTATGTCGAAGCGCATCACTTTTCCGTTGTTCGCGAGTATGTCGGGCATGGAATTGGTCAACACTTACATGAAGACCCACAAATCCCACATTATGGGCCATCGAACAAAGGCCCGATTTTGCGGTCAGGGATGGCGCTGTGCATCGAACCGATGGTCAATGTCGGCAGCCGTTACGTGAAAACGTTGGCCGACGATTGGACCGTCGTCACGGCCGATGGAAAACGGTGCGCCCATTTCGAACATACGATTGTCATTACAGAAGATGGCTACGAAATTTTAACACATTATGGAAATGAGTCTCCCACTTCATAAGTGGGAAGGGGTAAACGTCTTCTCGATCATCATGGATATCACGTTCGGTTTTGCGTAACACAATGTTACTCATTCGAAGGAGGGAGAGCCGCTCGATGGCGAAAGATGATGTAATTGAAGTGGAAGGCACCGTCATCGAAACATTGCCAAATGCGATGTTTCGTGTAGAATTAGAAAATGGGCACACGGTGTTGGCTCATGTATCCGGCAAGATCCGCATGCATTTCATTCGCATTTTGCCTGGCGACCGGGTGACGGTGGAGCTGTCGCCGTATGATTTGACGCGTGGACGGATCACGTATCGATATAAATAAAGGAATGCACTCCGTTCAATTAGGGAGGTAAACAACATGAAAGTAAGACCATCTGTCAAACCGATTTGCGAAAAGTGCAAAGTTATTCGCAGACGCGGCAAAGTTATGGTGATTTGCGAAAATCCGAAGCATAAACAACGCCAAGGGTAATTTTCAAGGAGGTGTATCATATGGCACGCATTGCAGGTGTCGATATTCCGCGTGATAAACGGGTAGTCATTTCGTTAACATACATTTATGGGATCGGCAAACCGACAGCACAAAAAATCTTAAAAGAAGCCGGCGTATCGGAAGACACACGCGTTCGCGACTTAACGGAAGAAGAGCTTGGCCGCATTCGTGAAATCGTCGGCCGCTTAAAAGTGGAAGGCGATTTGCGGCGTGAAGTATCGTTAAATATTAAACGGTTGATGGAGATCGGCTGCTATCGTGGTCTTCGCCATCGCCGCGGATTGCCGGTTCGCGGCCAAAACACGAAAAACAATGCCCGCACGCGCAAAGGTCCGCGCCGCACGGTAGCGAACAAGAAAAAATAATTACGCAAAGGAGGTCATTTGACGAATGGCACGCAGAACAAACACTCGTAAACGCCGGGTAAGAAAAAATATTGATACAGGCATCGCCCATATCCGTTCAACGTTCAACAACACGATCGTGACGATTACGGATGTTCATGGCAACGCCATTGCTTGGGCGAGCGCTGGTTCGCTGGGGTTCAAAGGTTCGCGCAAATCAACGCCGTTTGCGGCGCAAATGGCGGCTGAAGCAGCAGCGAAAGCGTCGATGGAGCATGGTATGAAAACGGTCGAAGTGAACGTCAAAGGTCCGGGGGCTGGCCGCGAGGCAGCGATCCGTGCATTGCAAGCAGCCGGGTTGGAAATTACGGCGATCAAAGACGTCACTCCAATCCCGCACAATGGATGCCGTCCGCCAAAACGTCGCCGCGTGTAACGCCCCTGTATAGAATTTGCACCATTGTCAATAATGGGATATGATAAAGACCATGGCAGGCAAGCGTAAAGAGAGATTCATGGGGGAATGTTGTTAGGCGTGTACCGTTTGATCGGGGTCTCGACGTTTTGAAGGAGGGTATAATAATCGATGATTGAAATTGAAAAGCCGAAAATTGAAACGGTCGAACTGAGCGAAGATGCCAAATATGGCAAATTCGTCGTCGAACCGCTTGAGCGTGGATATGGTACAACCTTAGGGAACTCCTTGCGTCGTATCCTATTGTCTTCACTCCCTGGTGCAGCTGTAACATCGGTGCAAATCGACGGCGTCTTGCATGAGTTTTCAACGATTGACGGCGTCGTTGAAGATGTGACAGCCATCATTTTGAATATCAAAAAACTAGCGTTGAAAATTTATTCAGACGAAGAGAAAACGTTGGAGATTGATGTGCAGGGTGAAGGAGTTGTCACGGCTGCCGATATCACTCACGACAGCGATGTAGAAATTTTAAACCCGGACCTTCATATCGCGACGCTGGCGGAAGGCGGCCGCCTGCGCATGCGCATGACCGCCAAGCGGGGGCGCGGATATGTTCCTGCTGAGGCGAATAAGCGCGAAGACCAGCCCATCGGCGTCATTCCGATCGATTCCATTTATACGCCGGTCTCCCGAGTTTCCTATCAAGTCGAGAATACAAGGGTCGGCCAAGTGACGGACTATGACAAGCTGACCATTGATGTGTGGACGGATGGAAGCATCGGGCCGAAAGAGGCCATTTCCCTTGGAGCGAAAATTTTAACGGAGCACTTGAACATTTTTGTCGGCTTGACGGATGAGGCGCAAAATGCGGAGATCATGGTCGAGAAAGAGGACGATCAAAAAGAAAAAGTGCTCGAAATGACGATCGAGGAACTCGATCTTTCGGTTCGTTCCTACAATTGCTTGAAGCGAGCCGGCATCAACACTGTTCAAGAACTGACGCAAAAAACGGAAGAAGATATGATGAAAGTGCGCAACCTCGGCCGCAAGTCGCTTGAGGAAGTGAAAGCGAAACTGGCTGAGCTTGGCCTCAGCCTGCGCAAAGACGACTAAGTGCCGGCCTCCGCCGGCAAGCCGGAAACACACTTTCACCATATCGCTTTGATGATGACCACCATGAGGAACACATCACTTTAAAAGGGAGGGACATTTGATGTCGTACAGAAAATTAGGACGCACGACTTCGCAACGAAAAGCACTGCTTCGCGACTTGGCAACAGACTTAATCATCAACGAACGCATTGAAACGACGGAAGCGCGGGCGAAAGAACTGCGCTCGGTCATGGAAAAAATGATTACGCTCGGCAAACGCGGCGATTTGCATGCCCGCCGCCAAGCAGCGGCATTCATCCGCAAGGAGGTCGCCAACAGCGAAACCGGCCAGGATGCGTTGCAAAAGCTGTTCAGCGACATTGCGCCGCGCTACCAAGATCGCCAAGGCGGCTATACGCGCATTATGAAACTTGGTCCTCGCCGCGGTGACGGGGCGCCGATGGTCATTATTGAACTCGTGTAACGGTTTCATTTCAACAAGGGCGAGACAGTTTCGTTTGAACTGGATCTATGCCCTTTTTTTGTTTACCATCATTTAGCAGGCTGCGTTTGCAACGCGGCGAAGCAAGGGGAAACGATCATGGCCGAACCAATCTTGTCGATCGAGGGAGTGTCCTTTCGCTATCCAAATCAATCCGACTATGCGGTGCAAAACGTCAGCTTCACGGCCGAGCGCGGGGAGTGGTTAGCGATCGTCGGCCATAACGGATCCGGCAAATCGACCATCGCTCGGATGCTGATCGGCTTGCTTCGGCCGGAGCGGGGCGCCATTCGCTTGTTTGGACGCCTTTTGAACGACGCAACCGTTTGGGAGGTGCGCCGCCGCGTCGGCCTTGTGTTCCAGAACCCGGACAACCAGTTTGTCGGTGCGACCGTGGAAGACGACATCGCTTTTGCCCTTGAAAACAACGGCATTCCGCGCTTGGAAATGGTCGAGCGCATTCGCGAGGCCATTCGCCAAGTCCATATGGAGCCGTTTCTCCATTATGAGCCGCACCGGTTGTCTGGGGGGCAAAAACAGCGCGTCGCCATCGCTGGCATTTTGGCGCTCCGCCCCGATATGATCGTTTTGGACGAAGCGACATCGATGCTTGACCCGCGTGGAAGGGAAGAAGTGCTTGAGACGGTGCGCCGCCTGAACCGCCAGCAGCGCATTACCGTCTTGTCAATTACCCATGATTTGGAAGAGGCAGCGAAGGCGGACCGCCTCATTGTGATGAACAAAGGCGAAGTGATGGCAGAAGGGACGCCGGAGCAAATCTTTCGGCTCGGAAGCAAGCTCGAGCGCATCGGTCTTGATTTGCCGTTTGCCGTGAAAATGGGCAGTCGCTTGCGGGAACAAGGCATTCCGCTTCGGGCCGGATATTTCACGACAGAGGAGTTGGTCGAGGAGCTATGGACATTGTATTCGAAAAAGTAGAGCATGTGTACAACGCCCGTTCACCGCTTGCCCGTCGGGCGCTCTATGATGTCAATGTCGCAATCCGAAGCGGGGCGTACGTCGCCGTGGTTGGGCATACGGGCTCAGGAAAATCGACCCTCCTTCAGCATTTAAACGGGTTGCTGCAGCCGACAAGCGGCGCGGTGAAGATCGGCGAAGAGACGATCACGAGCAATAAGCGGCCAAAGCAGCTGAAACCGCTGCGCAAAAAGGTCGGGGTCGTCTTCCAGTTCCCGGAGCACCAGTTGTTTGAAGAAACGGTGGAGAAAGATATTTGTTTTGGCCCGCTCAATTTTGGCGTGCCGGAAGACGAGGCGAAGCGGAAGGTGCGGGAGCTCATTAAGCTCGTCGGATTGAGTGAAGACGTATTGGCGAAATCGCCGTTTGATTTGAGCGGAGGGCAAATGCGGCGCGTCGCCATCGCCGGCGTGCTCGCGCTTGAACCAGAAGTGCTTGTGCTCGATGAACCGACCGCGGGCCTTGATCCGCGCGGGCGCAAAGAGATGATGGAGATGTTTTATCGCCTCCATCGTGAGAAGCAGTTGACAACCGTTCTCGTCACCCACAGCATGGAAGATGCAGCTCGGTACGCTGATGAGATCATCGTCATGCATGAAGGAACGGTATGGGGCCACGGAACGCCGGAAGAGATGTTTCGCGACGCTGACAAACTGGCTGCCATCGGTTTGAGTGTGCCGGAAACGGTCAAATTGAAACAGCAGCTCGAAAAGCGGTTCGGCGTTGTCATTCCGTCGCCATGCTTGACGTTGGAACAGACAGCGGAAGCCATCCAGCAATTGTTCTCCAAGGTGAGCGTCCATGACTAATCATTTGATTATCGGGCAATATGTGCCTGGTCATTCCGTCATTCATCGCTTAGATCCGCGCGCCAAACTATTGATCGTGTTTGCTTACGTCCTGATCGTCTTTTTGGCGAACAATGCGGCCACGTATGCACTGCTGTCGCTGTTTGCGTTTGCCTTTGCAGCGCTGTCTCGCATCCCGTTTTCGTTCATTGCCCGCGGCTTGAAACCGATTTTATGGGTCGTTTTGTTTACATTGCTGTTGCATCTATTCATGACGAAAGAAGGAGACGTCATCTACCAAATCGGTGCGCTCTCTGTATATGAAGGCGGCATCAAGCAAGGGGTCTTTATTTCCCTAAGGTTTTTGCTCCTTGTATTGATGACGACGATGTTGACGTTGACGACGACGCCGATTGAAGTGACCGATGGCGTCGAAAGCTTGCTTGGGCCGCTCAAAAAGATGCGCGTTCCTGTCCATGAGCTCGCCTTGATGATGGCCATTTCGCTTCGATTCATTCCAACATTGATGGAAGAGACGGAAAAAATTATGAAAGCACAGGCGGCCCGCGGCGTTGATTTTTCTGGCGGCCGTTTTTCCGAACGGATGAAAGCCATTGTCTCACTGCTTGTGCCTCTGTTTATCAGCTCGTTCAAACGAGCCGATGAGCTGGCGACAGCCATGGAGGCGCGCGGCTATCGCGGCGGGGAAGGGCGGACGAAATTCCGCCAGCTCGCTTGGAAGCCGGTGGACACCGTGTTTTTAGCGGCCGTGGCGTTGCTGGCTGCATTGCTTTGTCTATTACGATCATAGCGGAGGAAGGCCATGACAACACGGATCAAATGCATCATTGCCTATGATGGCACCCACTTTTCCGGCTACCAAATCCAGCCGGGAAAGCGGACGGTGCAAGGCGAGTTTGAGGAAGTGCTTCGGCGGATGCATAAAGGGACAAAAGTGCGTGTGGCGGCTTCCGGAAGGACGGATGCCGGCGTTCATGCCTATGGCCAAGTGATCCACTTTGATACGTCGCTTTCCCTTTCCTCGGAGCAGTGGAAAAAGGCGTTGAACGCCCAGCTGCCGGATGATATCGTCGTTCGCTTTGTACAGGAGGCCGATGCAGACTTCCACGCCCGTTTTTCGGCGAAAGCGAAAGAATACCGCTATAAAGTATGGACGGCTGCCGAGCGCGACGTGTTTCGCCGCCATTATTGCGCATGGCATCCATATTCGCTTCATATCAGCGCGATGAACGAGGCGCTCCGTTTGCTTCATGGAACGCACGATTTTACAAGCTTTTGTTCCGCCAAAACGTTGATCGAAGACCGGGTGCGCACCATGTATCGGGCTGAAGTGAAGGCCGACGGCCCGATGCTCGAGTTTCGGTTTGTCGGCAGCGGCTTTTTATACAACATGGTGCGCATTATCGTTGGCACGGTGTTGGAGATCGGCCAAGGGAAGCGTTCTCCCGCCGACATTTCGATGTTGCTTGCGGCGAAAGATCGGCGCCTCGCTGGTCCAACCGCGCCGGCCGAAGGGCTGTATTTATGGCGCGTATACTATGAGGATGAATGTTTGGTCCACTCATTGGCGGATGGCTGATGGTTTTCCCCGGCTTTTTAAGACAACGAGTCCTTGTGTAACATCTTCTTGACATTGGCGCGCCGGCAAGCTATTATATCATATGGCATGTATTTTCCACGATTAGCCCCGGACCATAATCGTGTTGAAATAAACGACCATTTGTTTGTTCATTTTTTTATTTTAGGAGGGAACTGCATTGCGTACGACTTATATGGCGAAACCGAATGAAGTAGAGCGTAAATGGTACGTTGTCGACGCAGCTGGCAAAACGTTAGGCCGCTTAGCCAGCGAAGTAGCGGCGCTGTTGCGCGGCAAACATAAACCGACGTTCACTCCGCACGTTGACTGCGGAGATCACGTCATCGTCATCAATGCGGACAAAGTCGAACTGACTGGGAAAAAGTTGACGAAAAAACTGTACTATCGCCACAGCTTATATCCGGGTGGCTTAAAAGTAAGAACAGCGCTGGAAATGCGTACGAACTACCCGGAACAAATGATCGAACGTGCGGTGCGCGGCATGCTTCCAAAAGGCAGCCTTGGCCGGCAAATGTTCAAAAAGTTGCACGTTTACCGTGGAAGCGAACATCCGCATCAAGCACAAAAACCAGAAGTGTATGAACTTCGCGGATAATCATAAGGGAGGGTATGATTTTGGCACAAGTACAATATTACGGCACAGGTCGTCGCAAAAGCTCGGTCGCCCGTGTCCGCCTTGTCCCGGGCGATGGCTGCATCATTGTCAATAAGCGTGACATTCGCGAGTACATCCCGACGGAAGCGCTCATCGAAATGGTAAAACAGCCGCTCGTATTGACGGAAACGCTTGGCAGCTACGACGTTTTGGTGAATGTCCAAGGCGGCGGATTTGCCGGCCAAGCCGGTGCGATTCGCCATGGCATCGCCCGTGCGTTGCTTGAAGTCGATCCGGAGTTCCGCACGGTGCTGAAACGGGCCGGTTTGCTGACGCGCGATGCTCGCGTTAAAGAACGCAAAAAATACGGGCTCAAAGGCGCCCGCCGCGCTCCGCAATTCTCGAAACGTTAATCGCGTGATGTTCCAACCCAGCCGATTTGGCTGGGTTTTTTGCTTATTTCTGCCTTTCGCCCGCGCGTATGATTGTGAGCGATCGTTAGACACTACATCGTAAAGGAGCGTGAAAGACGATGACAGTCATCACTTCATTGGCGGAAAAAAGGCAGGAAAAGCAGCTTCGCTATGAACGGAACATGTTGCGCGAACTGTCGCTTGAGAAATTACGGACCAAAGCGCTTGAGCACTTTGTTCCGTTTTATACGGCGTATCGGATGTTCCCATCCGTTGTGGAGGAAGGCTGCATTGATCTGGCCATTGAAGCGTATTTGCTCGGCGCTCGCTACAGCCGATTCGGCTATTATGGGGAGCCTGCGGCCAGCGTACGCTGTCGATGTGCTCAAGAAGAAAAATATTTGATCGATACGCTGTTTGATTTTCTTTGCTTTTGGGGCAATATCGACAACGATTTCCTCAGCCAGTCGCTGTATGACGCGTGTGAACAATATATCGGCAACTGGTGGACGGAAGGATTTGAGCGGGGCAAAAAACGGCGTCGTCTAAAACTTCGCTGAATGAGTTCTATTCTCGCGCCTTGTCCCATATAAGATAGAGAAGGGAAACGTGCGGGAGGAGAAACAATGAAAGAAAAATGGAAGCGGCTGGTCGCTTTTGCTGCCGTCGCCCTTATGAGCACTTTGCTATTTCCGTCTTTATTTTCCGATTTGACATCAACAAAACCATGGAATCTCCCATTATCGGGGAGAATCATCGTATTGGACCCCGGCCATGGTGGGCCGGACGGCGGCGCCGTCGGTGGTGAGGCGGTGGAAAAGGACATCGCGCTCAACGTGGCGAAAAAGCTGCGCGATTATCTGCAGCAGCAAGGGGCGCTCGTCCTGATGACGCGCGAGACGGATCGGGACTTGGCCAGCCCGTCCACACGCGGCTACAGCCGACGGAAAACGGAGGATTTGCTCGAACGAACGGCTTTCGTCAATCGATCGAATGCCGATCTTTTCATCAGCATCCATCTCAACGCCATCCCGTCGCCGCGTTGGCGAGGGGCGCAGACGTTTTATTACGGGTCTTTCATCGAAAACGAGCGGCTGGCGAGATTTATCCAAGCGGAATTGCGGCGCAATTTGGAGAACACCCATCGACTGGCAAAAATGATTGATACCGTCTATTTGCTCAAGCATGCAAAAATCCCCGGCGCGCTTGTCGAGGTTGGGTTTTTGTCGAATCCCGATGAGCGAGAGCTGCTTGTGTCTGATGGCTACCAAACGAAGCTGGCCGCCTCGATTTATAAAGGAGTGCTCCGCTACTTTTCCAATGAACATACGCCTCGCGAGTAGCGGGGATTTTTTAAGGTCGGAACAGAGGAGACAGATAGCCGACCGGCCTTGTTTCGCCAAAAGGAATTAGAAATTCCCCTTTTTCAACCGCGGGGACGTGCGGGAGCAAGTCAAACATGGCGGCCGTCTGCCGATTTATGGTATGATAACACGTAGAAATGACCATTGATTTGCAAAAGGGTTGGTGAATAAGATGTTGACGGAAACTGAAGTGCGCGCCATTCTTGAAAAGATGAAAGATCCCTTTTTAAACAAAACGTTTAAAGAGACGAATGCCATTCAAGAAATCAAAATTAAGGAAGAGAAAAACCATGTCAGCGTGAAAATCGCGCTCGCCAAAACCGGAACGCCCGAGCAGCTTCGCGTGCAAACGGCGATCGTCGAGCAGCTGAAAGATGCGGGTGCTGCAACGGTCGGGCTGCGGTTCGCCGAACTGCCGCGCGATGTGGTGGAGAAATATAGCGAAAACAAGCAAAAAACGACGTATATCGCCATTGCCAGCGGCAAAGGTGGTGTCGGCAAGTCGACCGTTTCCGTCAATTTGGCGGTGGCGCTCGCCCGGCTCGGCAAAAAAGTCGGGTTGATTGACGCGGACATTTACGGGTTCAGTGTTCCGGACATGATGGGAATCACCGAGCGCCCGACGGTGAGGGGCGACAAAATCATCCCGGTCGAACGGTTTGGCGTAAAAGTCATTTCGATGGCCTTTTTCGTCGAGGACAACGCCCCGGTCATTTGGCGCGGCCCGATGCTTGGGAAAATGTTGAACAACTTTTTCAAAGAGGTCGAATGGGGAGACTTGGATTACTTGCTGCTTGACTTGCCGCCTGGTACGGGCGACGTCGCCTTGGACGTCCATACGCTCTTGCCGTCGTGCAAAGAAATTATCGTCACGACTCCGCATCCGACCGCTGCGTTTGTCGCTGCCCGCGCTGGGGCAATGGCGTTGCGCACCGAACATGAAATTATCGGCGTGATCGAAAATATGTCGTACTACGAGAGCCGGAAAACAGGGGAGCGGGAGTATGTCTTCGGCAAGGGTGGCGGAGAAAAGCTGGCCAAAGAGCTGCAAACCGAGCTGTTAGGGCAGCTGCCGCTTCAGCAGCCGGATTGGAACGACGACGACTTCGCTCCGTCCGTTTACGCAGAAGATCATCCGATCGGGAAAATTTATATGGATATCGCCCGCAAAATCGTTGCGAAATATTAATCGGTTTCACAAAAAGCGTCCGATGGCGAGAAACCGCCGATTAGAGCGTTGGCGGGTTTCAGCGCACGGACGCTTTTTTGCTTGATTAACCTCCTCCGCCTTGTTGGTTGCCGGTGCTTTCTTCTCCCTCTCCCCCTTCCCCTCCGCCTTCTTCTTCTTGTTTTTCTCCGCCTTGCTGAACCTTTTCAGCTGCTTTCATCAACATATCTTGAATTTTCGCCTGATACAGCGGGCTGTTCAACGTTTCCGTGATCACCTTTTGCAAATGCTGGCGGAACTCTTTGCTTTTTAAGACATCGACCATGGCTTTTTCCATTTCTGGATCTTTTAAAATATCGATCATCAGCGCCTGGTAATCGGGATCTTTCATGAGCGCCTTCATCATTTTTTCATGTTCTGCTTGCAGCCCTTTGGCAAAACTTTCAGCGAATTTCGGGTCTTTTAACGCACTTTCCCAGAACTTTTTTCCTTGATCGGATGTCAGCATTTGTTGCAGCGTTTCTTTTACAGCTTTTTGATCTATGACTAGTTGCTGCTTCATCTGATCTTCCGACATAATATCTTGAATCGCCTTTTTCCCCTCGTCGGTTTTTAAAATGTCAACAACCATCTTTTTCGTTTCGTCATAATCCGGGGGAGGGGGGCTGATTTCTTGAGGGGCACAGGAACCAAGAACGAGAAAACTGAGCAAGAGGAGCGGTAGGCATTTGTTCATGAAAGTGAGCTCCTTTCTGCAAAAATCCCTCACCCTTAATATGAATGTTGGCGAAAAAAATATACATGGGGGAGATCGGAGCTGGCTTTTTCACAAGGGCGCTGGTAAAATGGTAAGCGGGTTATGCTGAAATGATGGAGGATGAAGCTGTGAACAGCCGCAAATGGGTGCGTTTATTTTTATCGACGCTGCTGATCGGCGGCATCGCCACGGCGGCCGTCGGCATTGTTTTCAACTGGGAAGAATTCGGGCGCTTGCTGTTGCGCCTGGAAATGGTCGAATTTATGGCTGTTTTGTTATGGCATATCGGTGTTGGCTTTATTTTCAGCGTCATCAGTCAGGCGGGGTTTTTTGCTTATTTAACCGTCCACCGGTTCGGGCTTGGCATCTTCCGTTCGCTATGGAACGCTGTGCAGGTTGTTTTGATCATGTTCGTGCTGTTCGATTTAGTGTATTTCCGCTACATGGCGTTTGCGGACAAGGGCGATTCAATCATTCCGTATCTATTGACCGCATTGTTCATTTTGGTGGTTGGTCTCGTTGTTGCCTACGTCAAGAGCGCACAGACGAACAAAGGGGCGTTCGTTCCGGCTTTGTTCTTTATGGTCGTCGTTACGGTCATTGAATGGTTTCCCGTGTTGCGCATCAACGACCGTGATTGGCTGTATTTGATGTTGATTCCTTTATTAGTATGCAATGCATACCAGCTTCTTATACTGCATAAATTGACAGGCGGCGCGAAACAATAAAGAAAGCAAGGCGCCGCCTGTTTTCTTATGGCAGCCGCGAAAAAAACGGCGTGTTCGCCAAAAGCCAATCATTCCAATTGGCGGCTTGTCTGCCGCCGCAATCCAACCGCACCGGCGCAGGCCGCTGTCGGAACGTGTCACTCGATCCCGCGGCTTTCGGCTTCGCCATTCGCCAACAGCTCGGAGAGGTTGACGTTTTTGTAGCCGTTTTCTTTCATGGAAGCGATAATTTTCGGCAGCGCTTTGGCTGTCTGTTTTGCCGAATCAGATGCGTGAAGGAGCACGATATCGCCCGGTTCCAGGTCCCTCGTGACGTTCTCAACAATTTGGTCTGTCCCAGGGTTGAGCCAGTCTTTCGAGTCAATGCTCCAATGGACGACAGTGTAGCCGAGGGACTGAGCAACCTTTAACACATTTTTGTTGAAGTTCCCCCCAGGGGGGCGCAGCAGCTCAACCTGTTTAATTCCCAACATGTCAAACACTTTTTTCGCCATTATTAAATCTTGACGGATTTTGGCGTTCTCAAGTTCCGTATAGTTGACAAAGTTATATCCCATACTGCCAATCTCATGCCCCTCCTCTTTGATCCGCTTCACCACGGCTGGATGGCGTTCGGCCCATGAGGCGGATAAAAAAAAGGTCGCGTTTTGAATCCCGTGCTGCTTCAAGACATCCAAAATTTTGTCTGCATTCTCATCTCCCCAGCTGATATCGAACGTCAACGCCACCTCATTGCGGGCGTTGTCCACTTTATATACCGCCTTCGGCCCAGAAGGAAGCGAAAAAACTGGACGGTTCATTTCATAAGCGTACAAGACGACGGCGGTGAAAAAGGCGGAGCAGATAATAATGAGAACTTTTTTCAGCGTCCGTCCGTTCAACGCGTAAAACATGACATCGGCCCCCTTTTTTGCATTGTAAAATCGTTGTCCTAATAACATCTTATGCGGACAGCCATGGCGGTTATGAAACTTATTTGCCAGTCCTCTTACCGTCGAAGAGATGGAGGAAGCCTAAAGGAACGGTCTGGCGTCGGTTCCTGAAATCCCCTTAAAAAAGATATTGCATTTTTGATTGGTAAGTGGTATATTAAAAATCGTCGCTAATCGAACAGAGTGTTCGATAGCGGTGAGTGACGAAAAGCAACGGAAAAGATCTTGACAAGAAAAAAGAGGCATGTTAGTATAAAAGAGCTGTTTGCAATAGGAAGCTTCAACTATTCTTCAGTTCAAGACTGCAAATCAGCAGAGAAGTTGTTTCAATGCAGCAACTTTGCGCCTGTGTCTTCTAGTGAATTCGGGGGAATTGGGTTCCTCGGCGCAAGACTGCAACGAAGCAAGTTCAAGAAGAGGTCTCGTTCCTTGAAAACTGAACGAAACGAAGCGCGACGAAAAGCGGAGGTCCGCGGGTCGCCGCGACGGGCAAATGTTCTTCACCCGCAGGGGTGCTTGCACCCCGAGGGGGAAGGTTATTTGACCCCAAGCGGCGGCGGACCGAAGCTGGACAATCCGAAAAGCGGAGGCCGCTTGCCTATCGGCGAAACGCGCTGAGAGGCCCGCGAGCGGGCTTAGCCCGCCGCAGCGGGACACGAAGTGTCGCGAGCCGATAGCGGCCGAAGCTAGACAGCATGAAAAGCGGAGGCCGCTTTGGCCAAAGCAAAAGCCAATCAACTTTCTTTTGGAGAGTTTGATCCTGGCTCAGGACGAACGCTGGCGGCGTGCCTAATACATGCAAGTCGAGCGGACCAAATCGGAGCTTGCTCTGATTTGGTCAGCGGCGGACGGGTGAGTAACACGTGGGCAACCTGCCCGCAAGACCGGGATAACTCCGGGAAACCGGA